>JAZSAA010000195.1:0-3235 GCA_045601625.1 Clostridia bacterium
CCCAGTGCCGCCGGGAGCACCGCCTTCAGGGAGATGAAGGAGACGTCCGTCGCGCCGAAGACGGGGCGCGGGTCGAAGGCCTCGGGTGTCAGGAACCGGGCATTAGTGCGCTCCATGCACACCACCCGAGGGTCGCTGCGCAGGCGATAGTCCAGCAGATTATAGCCCACGTCCACCGAATAGACCCGCTTCGCGCCGGCGCGGAGCATCACATCGGTAAAGCCTCCGGTGGACGCGCCCACATCCACGCACACCGCGCCGGTGAGGTCGATGCCGAACGCCTCCAGGGCCTTTTTCAGCTTGTGGGCGCCCCGGCTGACGTAGCCGTCCAGGTCGCCGCGCACCCGCAGCACGTCCCCCGGCTTTAAAACCTCGCTGGCCCGGAGGATCTTCCTGTCCCCGGCCATGACCCGGCCCTCCATGATCAGCGCCCGGGCCAGCGCGATGGATTCCAGGCCCAGGTCGCTCAGGAGGGCCTCGTCCGCCCTGCGCTTCTTCATGGCCGCGCCTCCCCGATGGCATTCAGTCTTTCGCGGATGCGCCGGGCGATGGACAGCGCGTCCAGCCCGCACTCCGCCGTCTGCTGGGCGACGGTGGCCTGGGGGATGAACCGGTTCGGCACGCCCAGCGTCAGAGCCGGTACGCGGACGCCCATCGACGCCAGCGCGTCCAGCACGCCCTCGCCGAAGCCCCCGGCCAGCACGTTTTCCTCAACCGTGACCACCAGCCTGACGTCCGCCACTTTTTTTCGCAGCAGCTCCAGGTCCATCGGCGCGACGAAGCGGGCGTCCACCACCCCGGCGGAGACGCCCTTACCCATCAGCTCGATGGCGGCCTGCATCGCAAGGGGCACCATGCGGCCCACTGCGAAGATCATCACTTCGCCGCCGTCGCTGAGCAGCTCCCACTGGCCGATGGAGAAGCGCTGCTGGCTCTGTATGCCGGGGCCCATGTCCTCGCAGCCCTTGGGGTAGCGTATGGCCATCGGCCCGCTGTAGTCCTGGCTGATCTCCACCAGCTTCTTGAGGTCCCGCACGTCCCTGGGCGCGGCGATCACCAGCCCCGGAATGCTGCGCAGGTAGCTGAGGTCAAAGACGCCCTGGTGGGTCTCCCCGTCCGCACCCACCAGCCCGGCCCGGTCGATCAGGAACGTGACGGGCAGGTCGTTGCGGCACACGTCGATCAGGATCTGGTCGTAGGCGCGCTGGAGGAACGTGGAGTAGATGGCCACATAGGGCTTCATCCCCTGGCTGGCCATGCCCGCGGCCATGGTGACGGCGTGCTCCTCGGCGATGCCCACGTCGAAGCAGCGGTCGGGATGGGCCTGCTGGAAGACGTCCATGCCGGTGCCCATGGGCATGGCCGCCGTGATGGCGCAGATGCGGATGTCGTTGTCCGCCATGTCGGCCAGCTGGCTGGCGACCACCCTGCCCGAGGCCGTCTCCCCCTCCTGCTTCCAGGATCCGGATTCCAGGTAGAACGGCGCGACGCCGTGGAAATCGACGGGATCGTCCTCCGCGGGCCGGTAGCCCTTGCCCTTCTGGGTGACCACGTGGATCAGCTGAGGCTTGTCGTAGCCCCTGGCCCGGCGCAGCACCCGGATCAGGGAACGCAGGTCGTGCCCATCCACGGGGCCGATGTAGGTAAACCCCAGGGCCGAAAAGAACTTGTCGTCCACAAAGATCGAGCGCACGGTGTTCCTGAATTTGCTGAGGGCGCGGTACAGCGGCGCGCCGAACCTCGGATGCTTTTCCAGTCGGCCCTTGACCCCGTGCTTCACGGCGATATAGCCCTTGCTCTGGCGCAGGCGGGTCAGGTAGCGGTTCAGCGCGCCTACGTTCGGGGCGATGGACATATCGTTGTTGTTCAAAAGCACGATCATGCGGGTATTGCTCTGGCCGGCGTCGTTCAGCGCCTCGTAGCACATCCCCCCGGTCAGCGCGCCGTCGCCCACCAGCGCCACGACGTCGTAGTCGCCGCGCATGATGTCCCGGGTCCGGGCCATGCCAAGGGCGGCGGAGATGGCCGTGGAGGCATGCCCCGCCGTAAAGGCGTCGTATTCGCTCTCGTCCTGCTGGGGAAACCCGCTGATGCCCCCTTTCTGGCGGAGGGTATGAAAGGATTCATAGCGCCCGGTCAGCAGCTTGTGGGCATAGGACTGGTGTCCCACGTCCATCACCAGCTTGTCCTCTGGAGCGTCGAAGACGTAGTGCATGGCCACGGTCAGCTCCACCACGCCCAGGTTCGAGGCGAGGTGGCCGCCCTGCTCCGAGACCACGTTGATGATCTCCGCCCGCAGCTCCTCGCAGAGCTGCTTCAACTGCCTGAGGTTCAGCTTTTTCAGGTCCGAAGGTTCGTGTATCTGCTCTATCAGCATCGGTCGTACTCCAGTTGATTACTTGGTGCGGTCCACCATGGCGTCCACCAGCTCGCGGAAGAAGGCCGCCTTTTCGCCAAAGCGCGCAATGGCCGCCAGGGCCTCGCCGTGCAGACGGGTTACGCGCTCGCGCGTGCCTTCGATGCCGTAGGCGGACACGCAGGTCAGCTTGCCGCTCTCGGCGTCCTTGCCCAGGGTCTTGCCCATGTCCGCCTGGGTGCCGGTGACGTCCAGCAGGTCGTCGGTGGCCTGGAACAGCAGCCCGAAGGCCCGGCCGTAGTCGGCCAGCGCCTTGGCATCCTCGTCTCCAGCCCCGCAGAGCATCGCCGCGGCGCGAAGGGGGTGGATGAACATGCAGGCGGTCTTTCCGTACTGGATGTATTCCAGCGCGTGGACATCGGCGATGCCAGCGCGCTCGCAGTGCAGGTCCATCGCCTGACCCCCGATCATGCCGGTCACGCCCGCGCCAGTGGCGATCTCCCGGATGGCCGCGAGGTACCGGGCGGCGTTTTCGGGGCGGGCGCAGGCATGGTTCAGCATCGTCTCGAAGGCCGCGTTCAGCAGGCCGTCCCCGGCCAGGATCGCCTGGCCCACGCCGAACACCACGTGGTTGGTGGGGCGGCCCCGGCGCAGGGTGTCGTCGTCCATGCCGGGCAGGTCGTCGTGGATCAGGGAATAGGTGTGGATCATCTCCACCGCGCAGGCGAAGTCCAGCGCGCCGGCGGTATCCCCGCCCAGCATGTCCACCGCCGCCAGCAGCATGCTCGGCCGCAGGCGCTTGCCGCCCGCCTCCAGGCTGTAGCGCATGGACCGGCTCAGCAGCCCGGGCATTTCGCCGATCTCAAAGCGGTCGTCCGC
>JAZSAA010000196.1:0-8090 GCA_045601625.1 Clostridia bacterium
GTAGGCGTAGAACGCCGGCCCCCTGGCCGACGCAAAAGCCCGGGCCATGATAAAAGCCACGCCCAACCAGAACGCCGTCAGCGCCGCCATCACCAGGCCGTCGCCGGTAAAGCCGCCGGTGTCGTAGTCGTACACCGTCAAAAACCGGCCCACCCGGTAGTGCTGGGGGGGCAGCGTCTCACCGCCCGCGCTGCGCACCTCGTACCAGGCCTCGCCTGGCTTCGTCGCCCGAAGGCTCACCCGCACGTCGCCGTCCATGGCCATGGGCTCGCCGGGGTCCACGGCGGCCCGTTCACCTTCGCCTGCCACCAGCCGCAGAATACTGTCACCGCCATGCTTCCGGGTCACCGGTATGCGGTCCACATAGGTGTTGTGCAGAAACAGACGGCCCGCCACACACACCAGCAACAGCGCGACAGCCAGCAGCGCCACCTCTTTGACCGCCTTCTTCATGGAGTGCCTCTCTCTTTTTCCTTTGCACGGGATCGGGAAATACCATTCCACATAATATTATAGCATGTGTTTGGAGGGTCAACAAGTGCTTTTTTATGGTGGTCTGCGAGCCGGTTGACGCGTTATTCCTTCCCACATCTTGTAGAATTATCATTTGTCTGGTACAATACCGGGCATACGGAAAACGACGACGAAGGGAGGCGGCGCGGATGGGCGCGGAGGCAAGGCACGCGGCAAGGTCGAAGGGCGCGGCAGGGGCCGGGACCGGCGCGAGGTCGAAGGCCCGGCGTCGCGGCAAGGGCCGCATGGGCCTTGTGCTGGCGGCGTTTGCCCTCGCGGCGGCGCTGATGTACCTGTCCGGCGGCGTACAGCCCCACCGGGGCTCGATGGGCGCGGACGCCGAGATCGCCGCCAACCGGGCCAGGCTGGCCGAGATGGCCGCCCAGGAGCCCGTCGACCTGAACGCCGAACTGAAGCAGCGGCGCAAGGACGAGCTGAAGGCCAGGCAGGGCATCCTCGTGGACGACCTGGAGGCCGAAAAGCAGAAGATCCTCGCCATGACCGACGCCGACTGGAACGCGGCGGACTTCGTCCGCTGGTTTGAAAACGCCGCCATCGTGGGCGATTCCATCATCCGCCAGGTGCGCCTTTTCCACTTCCTGGACGCGCCGGTGTTCGCCGAGGGCGGCATCCACATCTCGGTGGAACTGCCCCTGCTGGACCAGGTGGAGGCCGCGAAGCCCTCGGTGGTGTTCCTGTGCTTCGGCATGAACGACGTGGGTATCTTTGAGGACCGGGTGGACCGCTACGTGGGCCGCTATTGCAACGTGATCCGCCGCCTCCAGATCAGCCTGCCCGACGCCGCCATCTACGTCTGCGCCGCGCTGCCGGTGACGCCGGAGCGGCTTGCGGAGGAGCCCAAGTACCGGTACCTCGACCTGTACAACCGGGAGATGGAGAAGGCCTGCCCCGAGGTGGGCGCCTACTTCATCGATTCCCGCTTCATACTCGACGCCCATCCCGAATGGTTCAATGTGGACGGGCGGCATCCCAGGGAGGAATACTATCCGATGTGGCTGACCTATCTTGCCGATCTGGCGGGGCTGAACCATGAGTGAGCGCCGGGGAAATATGAGGCCTGCGGGGCGCGCTGTTCCCGCGACAAGGCCGACGGCGCGGCCCACGGCGCAGAGGCGCGCGCCCCGACAGCGCGGCGGCGCGGAGCGCCGCTATGCCGCCGTCAAGTGGGCGCTGCTGGCGGCGCTGATCGTCTATACCGTGCTGGTGGTGCGCATGAACGCGGCGCGGGACGTGGATTTCTCCGTCATCCGCAGCGCCATGGCCGCCGCCCCCGGCCTTTCCGGCCTGAACACGCTGGATGAAAACGGCTTCCAGGAGCGCCTGGGCGCCTCCCCCGCGGGCTGCGAGGGCTGGCTGATGATCGGCTCAGACGAGATCATGGACGTCTCGGAGCTGATGATCGCCAAGGGCGACGCGGCCGTACTGGACGGCCTGGAGGACGCCGTGCAGAAGCGGCTGGAGGCCCAGCTGGCGGTATTCCGAAGCTACGGCGTGAACCAGAAGGACCTGCTGGAGGGGGCGACTGTCCTGCGGCGGGGCAATTACCTGTTCTACGCCGTGGGCGAAGACGCGGACCGGTGGCAGGACGCGTTCCTCGCCTGCATACGATAGGAGGGCCGGCATATGGTATTCAGCAGCCTGCACTTCCTGTACATCTTCCTGCCCGTGGTGATGATCGCGCACCTGGTTGTGCCCCGGCGCTTTCGCAACGGCGTGCTCCTGGCGGCCAGCATATGGTTCTACGCCTGGGGCGAGCCGGTCTATGTGGGGCTGATGCTGTTCAGCGTGGCCTGGAACTACCTGACCGGGCGCCAGCTGGGCGCGACGGCGCGGCCTTCCCGCAGGAAAACCATACTCGCCGGCGCGGTGGCCATAAACCTGGCCGTGCTGGGCTTCTTCAAGTACTACGGCTTCCTGGTCCAGACCCTGAACGGGGCCCTGGGGCTGCGCCTGCCCGACTACAACCTGCCGCTGCCCATCGGCATATCGTTCTACACCTTCCAGGCGCTGTCCTACGTCATCGACGTGTACCGGGGCACGGTGAAGCCCCAGCACAGCCTGGTCGACTTCACCACCTACATCACCATGTTCCCCCAGCTGGTGGCGGGTCCCATCGTGAAGTACGCCGACATCGAGGCCCAGCTTCGCAAGCGCGGGGCCACGCTGGCCCAGGTGGGCCAGGGGCTGGAACGGGTGATCCTCGGCCTGTCGAAAAAGGTGCTGCTGGCCAACAACCTGGGCCTGCTGGCCGACGCCATGCGCGCCGCGCCGGAGCTGTCGGTTCTGTCGGCCTGGCTGGGCGCGGCGGCCTACGCGCTGCAGATCTACTTCGACTTCAGCGGGTACTCCGACATGGCCATCGGCATGGGACGGATGCTGGGCTTCAGCTTCGCCGAGAATTTCGATTACCCCTACCAGTCCCGCAGCGTCACCGAGTTCTGGCGACGCTGGCACATCTCGCTGTCCAGCTGGTTCCGGGACTACGTCTACATCCCCCTGGGCGGCAACCGGGTGGGCGCGGGTCGGCACATGCTGAACCTGCTGGCGGTGTGGCTGCTCACCGGCCTGTGGCACGGGGCCAGCTGGAACTTCGTGCTGTGGGGGCTGTACTACGCGGTGCTGCTGATCCTGGAGAAATACCTGACCGGCAGGGCCCTGTCAAAGCTGCCCGCCGGGGCGGCGAAGGCCCTGACGCTGGTGCTGGTGACGGTGGGCTGGGTGATATTCAGTAACACCGACTTTGCCGCCATGGGCCGCTACTTGGGCCGCCTGGTAGGCATCGGAGCCAGTGGTCTGGCCGACAGGGCCTTCCTGTACGCCCTGCGCAGCAACGTCCTGCTGGTGGCCTTCGCGGCGCTGTGCTGTGCGCCGGGCCTGCGCCAGTGGCAGCTGAAGCTGACCGGCAGGCGGCCGGTGTTCGCGCTTGTGCTGTTCGCCGCGCTGCTGGTCGCCTGCACCGCATACCTGGTGCACGGCAGCTACAATCCGTTCTTGTATTTCCGATTCTGAGGTGTCCGGCATGAAGAAGAAACGCCTGTTTTTCCTGCGCGCCACGGCCATACTGGTCCTGGCGCTGGTGGCGCTGCTGGACGTCGCCTTCCTGATCCACCGGGACCGGGCCTTCTCCCCGTTGGAGAACCGAAACTTGCAGCAGCGGCCCCCGCTGACGGCCCCGGGGCTGCTGTCCGGGCGCTTCGAGAGCCGCTTCGACAGCTATATCAGCGACCAGTTTCCCTTCCGGGACGGCTGGGTGGCGCTGAAATCCACGCTGGACCGGCTGGCGGGGCGCACGGAATCGAACAATGTGTTTCTGGGAAAGGACGGCTACCTGATCCAGGGCTTCAAGGCCCCGGACGAGGCGGAGTACCGCCGCACCATGGCCGCCCTGACCAACTTCCTGAATCGCCACGACGACCTGCCCCAGTATGTGATGATCGTCCCCACGGCGGCGACGGTGCTGGCGGACAGGCTGCCCGCGCTGGCCGACGCCGGGGGCGAGGGCGGCTGCCTCGACCGGCTGGAGGCGGACCTCTCGGAGACTTCGGCCACCTTCATCGACCTGCGTCCCGCCTTCGCGCAGGCAAAAGCCGACACCCAGCTGTACTACCGCACCGATCACCACTGGACCAGCGACGGCGCGCGGCTGGCGTACCTGGAGCTGGCGAAGGTCGCGAGCCTGCCCGGAAGCACCGACGGCTTTGAGCGCCGCCTGCTGTCCGGCGATTTCCAGGGCACCCTCAGCGCCGTCAGCGGCTTTCGCATGGACCAGAGCGAGGACCTGTGGGCCTACATCCCCGGCGACGCCGCGCCTAAGACCGTGGTGACCTGGGTCAGCGAGAACCGGCGCAGCGCGTCGCTGTTCCGGGAGGAATGCCTGGACACCCGGGACCAGTACGCGGTGTTCCTGGGCGGCAACTTCCCCGAGGTGCGCATCGAGACCACCGAGGCCAACGGCCGCACGCTGCTGGTGCTGAAGGACTCCTACGCCAATTGCCTGATCCCCCTGCTGACCATGGGATACCAGAAGCTGGTGGTGGTGGACCCCCGCTACTTCACCGGCGACCTGGAGGTGCTGATGGAGGCCGAGGGCGTAAACGAGATCCTCATACTCTACAACGCGCAAACCCTGGCGGAGGACACCGCCCTGCGCGGGGATATTGGGGAAAGGGGCGGAGTGTAGAAGGACGGGCTGAAGCTCTGCTGCGGTTTGAAAATTCTGATTTGTCGCATTGCGACAAATCAGAATTCAGTATTTAGTATTCAGCATTTAGTGGTTAGTGGCGGAGGAAATCCTTACGGATTTCTTTTGATTCAAAGAATCGAGAAACGTTGAAATCTCTGCCGTTTCCCATTAATCAAGCAAATCCGGTCTTCTCATTTATGCTTCTTTCTCGCCAGCCTCCTGCGAAGCCTTCGGCGCTCATCCGCCAGCTTTACCGCGCTGGCGGCGATGACGACAATACAGGTGATGAGCAGGAACCACTTCACCGGCTCCCGGAGAAACAGGTCCAACCCCGGCCTGACGCGGTCCGCCAGCAGCAGGACCAGGGTCGCGGCGCAGAGGACGGCGCTGGCCGTCGGCAGGAATCTCTTCATGCAGCCTTCCCCCCGTTCCCGGCGACGTGCTTCGGCTGGTGCGCAGCCGGGGACGCCGGCGCCTTCACCGCGCCCGCCGCCTTTGCACCGGCGGCGCGGCGGGGCTTCGGACGGGGCAGCAGCCGGTCCAGCAGCACGAGCGCGCACATCACAAACAGCAGTCCCTTGGTCAGGCCGTTGTCGATGAAATTCATGGCGGTGTTCACCCGGTCGATCAGGAAAAACACGATGTACATGTTCGCGATGAGTATGGCCGCGTGGGGCAGCATCCCCCGAATTTTCTTTTGCATGTGGCTGCCTCCCGTCATGAAACCTCGTCCACGACGATGATGAAATCGCTGGCGCTGCGTCCGCCGCCGGAGGGCCGGTTCACCAGCTTGTCGCCCTTGGCCAGCAGCGAGGTCTGCCCGCCGTCCAGGTTGTAGGCCGCGACGCAGCCAAGCCCCTCCATCACCCTGGACAGGCCGTCCAGCTTCACGCCCTTGGATTCGTCCAGCCGCCCGTCCACCACCACGAAGCAGTAGTGGCCCGGCTCGAAGTAGCCGAAGGCCGAGCGGGGGTGGCGCTTCTTCATGTGGCTGTCGGCGTTGAATTCGGTCATGGCGTGGCCCGCGTCGTCCAGCAGCCGGGGTCCGAAGTGCCAGCACTGGTACGCGCCCTCCGTCATGATTTGCTTCGCGTCGAAGCGCTCGGGAGGAATCGTCTCAAAGCTGCCGTCCCAGTAGAGCACCGCCACGTCCCTTATGTTCTTGGCGTCCCGGTAGAGGATGCCGTTGCGCACCACCACGCCGAAGTCCCGAGAGCCGTAATAGTCGCCGTTCATGGTGACCACGCTGCCCATGCGCCGGGCGGCCTTGGTGATCCATTCCTTATAGCCCCGGCCAAAGGTGTCCTCGGCCAGCACGGTTTTCAGGCAGGAGATGTCCGCGATGTAGATGTCCGCGTAGTACACCCGGGACATCAGCTCGTCGAAATACTTCTTCTGGAAGGTGATGTTCAGGTTGGCGCTCTGGTAGGTGTTGTCGGTCCTGATGACCTCTCCGTCGGTAAACTTGTCCGCGAACTTGTTGCGGAAGCTGCCCACGGGCTCGGGAGTGGGCTCCGGGGTGGGCCCGGTATCGGGGACGATCGGGTCGCCCTCGTCGTCATACTCTATGGCCTCGGCGGAGGGCTCCGGCGCGGCGGTCTGCCGGATCGACTCCCGGGTGGACACGATGCCGGTAGCCTGCTGGCGGCTGGGCAGCACGTGATGGGGCAGCGCGTACAGCACCAGCGCCACGCCCAGGGCCAGCAGGTGGGCCAGCGCCACCATCCACGCGGGCCTGGGGCGCCGCCTCAGCTGCCTCGGGAGCCATCCCCCGCGCGGCCCGGGGCTGTTCTTTCCCCCCTGGTCGGACATCGGCGTCACCCTCCCCCGCTTTATCGATCGCCAGGCCACAGCATACCGGCAGAACATTATCGTAAGTTTATCACAATGAAAAGAATAGGTCAAGTCATAACCTTGTTTCATTCCACCACCGCGCACTCCCGAATTCCGTAGAAGCGCAGCCTTTCGACGGTTTCCCGGTCGATGCGCTCGCCGCACACGGCAATGGGCACGCAGGGCGGGCAGCTGAGGGCCGATTCCGCCAGCACGCGCCCCACGCATCGCTCCAGGGGCAATACCCGCCGCGGGGCGAAGGTGGCCTCCCGGATGGACAGCGCCTGCTCCGAGACGCGAAAGGGCGGCACGGCGCGGGCGACGGACGGCTTCCGAGGAATCGAGCGCAGAACGTCCAGCAGCCGGCGCAGGTCCTCCCCCGCGTTTGCGGGGGCGGGCATGAGCGTCAGGAAATCCGGGTCGTGGAACTCGGCGTAAATGCCCCGCTCCGCCAGCATCGCGGCCAATGCGTCGCCGGTATAGCCGTACGCCCGGGCGCAAATCGTCAGCTTCATGGGCTCGTCGCCGGTCAGGGCATAGCCATGGCCCGTCAGCGCCGCCTTTACCCCTTCCACCTCCGGCAGGAACGCCGCCAGCCGGTCGGGCAGGGTCTCGAGGATCGGGTTGCAGGCGTCCAGCGATTGCAGGATCAGCCAGGAGGGGCTGGAGGAGCCGAACAGCGCCAGCGCCGATTTGACGCGGCAGGCGTCGATGTTCAACCCGGATTTGACGTGCAGATAGGCCGCGCCGGTGAGGGCGGGCAGGGTCTTGTGGGCGGAGTCGCAGCACAGATCCGCGCCCAGGTCCATCGGATGCAGGGAGGGCCGCAGGAAGCGCAGGTAGGCCCCGTGGGCCCCGTCCACCAGCAGCAGCGCGCCCCGGCGATGGCAGGCTTCGGCAATGGCGGCGACGTCCTGGACGTGGCCCAGGTAGTCCGGGCTGGTCAGGTATACCGCCCGGCAGCGTTCGCCCAGCCGGTCGAGGGCGGCCGCCACGTCGTCGGCAGTGATATCGCAGCCGTGGTAGGTCGCGTTCGCAGGCCACAGCCACGCCACATTGAAGCCCAGCAGCGCCGCCGCGCTGATGAAGGCCCGGTGGGCGTTGCGACCCGCCAGCACCGTCGCGCCCTCCACCCCGCCGGTGTGCTTGAGCGCCAGCAGCAGCATGGCGCGAATCGCCAGCGAGCTGCCCCCGGCGGCGTAATAGGTGGGCGCGCCGAACAGCGCCGAGGCGTTGGCCTCGCTTTCGGCGATAATGCCCCCGGCGGCGTACAGCTCGCCCGCGCCGTCGATCTCGGTGATGTCCAGCGCCTCGACGCCCAGCGGCCCGACCCCCTTGTGGCCGGGCATGTGCAGCCGCACGGGGCACTTTTCCGCGTAGGCGCGGACGAAGCCGCAGATGGGAGTGGTGACTCCCCCAGTCATCCTGCGGCTGACAACCCCCTCGGGGAGGGGGGCTTTCTGCGCCTGGATCGAATACGGTTCCTTCCGGTTATCCATCGTTCTCTCCGAACTGCCGGTCGATCTCCACCATGATGGCG
>JAZSAA010000197.1:0-5831 GCA_045601625.1 Clostridia bacterium
AGGTGGCCACGGTGCTGTCCGGCTGCAACGAGGCGGAGCAGATCGACGACAACCTGCGCATCTTCGACACCGTGGAGCCGGGCGTCATGTCCGCGGAGGAGCTCAGGCTGATGGACGACGTCCGCGCGGCCTATCTCAGCCGCACAAAGATCGGCTGCACCGGCTGCCGCTATTGCATGCCCTGTCCCAACGGCGTAAACATCCCCGGAACCTTTTCGGCCTGGAACAACACCTCTCTGTACGGCATTGATCCCAGACAGGACTGGGACTTCAATCAAATGCTGGAAAAGGTCGAGACCCCGGATCACTGCGTCGCCTGCGGCGCGTGCGAGGCGGCGTGTCCCCAGCACCTGGGCATCATCGAAGGGCTGAAGGACGCCTGGAGCGCGCTGAACCGTTGACAGAAAGCCGGGGTGTCTTAATATTCCCCATTCTCCTTCGATCATTTATCCCATTGGCACCGGCATCCCTGCCAGTACAATTCCTTGCGGAAACGCTGGCCAGATTAAGAATTGCCAAATATGACCCGAAAACGTTTCGTCCAGATGCTTGGACTGCGCTCAGCATGACAGCATAGTGTCTTTTGTCATGCTGAGAGCAGTCGAAGCATCTAATACTTTTCTCAACTAAAATGTGAAGATCCTTCGCTTCGCTCAGGATGACACTATGAAGTCTGTCATCCTGAGCGGAGCGAAGCGAAGTCGTGCCGCAGGCTTGCATCGCACAGGATCTTTTCTATCTCTTATTTGAGAATGGACAATAACATTGATGTTTTTTTGGCAACGTCATGATCGGTCTGTCTCACAGGTTTTCTAAGGCGATTGCCCCGACATCCCGGCTCTTTTATGTTGCCATATGCCTCTAAATTTGATATAATAACCATAAATGTTGTTTTGTGCAGTTTCATACGCCGGCAAAACACAAATATTTATACAGAAAGCGAAGAAAGCCCTATGAATATCGCCATACTCATCGATGCGGAAAACGTGCTGCCGAGCCATGCTGACCTGATCTTCGGTCACGCCCGGAAGCTGGGCGACGTGGTCAGCAAGGAGATCTTCGGCGCCGCCTCGGCGCTGTCCTCATGGGTCGCACCCGTGTTGAAATACGCCATCCATCCCAACCTGACCATCAAGGCCGCCAAGGGGAAGAATTCCTCGGACATCGCCCTGGTCATCGGCGCCATGGACCTGCTGGTGCGGGGCGGCATCGACTGCGCCATCATCGCCTCCAGCGACAGCGACTTCTCCGCGCTGTCCGTGCGGCTGCGCAACGCCGGCATAGAGGTGGTGGGCATGGGCACCGACAAGTCCAACGACCTGTGGCGCACCGCGTGCAGCAGCTTCGTGGTGCTCCAGAACCAGAAGCCCGCCCAGGCGCCCCGCCCGGAGACCGCGCCCCAGGCAGACGCTCCCAGGCAGGGCAGCCAGCGGCAAGCCGCTAAAAAGCCGGCGAAGGCCGTTACTTCCACCCATGAGGAGCGCATCGCCGTGATCGAGAAGCTGATCTCCAAGCGTCTGGAATCCCACGGCGGCCGGGTGCAGACCTCCACGCTGTTCCCCGCCCTGAACCAGCTGCCTGAATACCGGGTGGACCGCCAGGGCTCCGGCAAGAAGCCCCTGAACTACCTGACCAGCACCTACGGCGAGACCTTCCACTTCGAGGACGCGGCCGACGGCCAGAACTGGGTCTCCCTCCCCGGCGTCGCGGCGGCGGAGCCCGCCGAACCGGTCTCCCCGGACGAGGCGGAGGAAATCCCCGTCGAAGCGCCCGAAGTCCTGGATATTCCTGTTGAACAGCCCGAGCCGGAGGCCGATGCCGCCGGTGCGCAGGCCGAGGCGCAGGAGGAGGGCTATGTCACACCACAACAGGTGTCGGATAAGCTGATCGCGGGCGGCTTCGAGGCGGACATTGCCCGCCAGGTGACGGACATCTTCGCCGACAGCGCCAGCTATCGCGCCGCCTATAACAAGCTGCGCTCCATCTTCGGCAACACCGCCGGGCGCGACTATTACCAGAGGGCGAAGGAAATCCTCACCGCGCCCGAGGCCTGATGGCAGAAGGACGCCGCCATGGAAGAAAAACGCAAGAGACGCAGGCGCAGGCCGCTGCTGGGCAGGCATTTGCTGACCTTGGGCGCGCTGGCGCTGCTGGGCCTTTCCGGCTATGAGCTGTGGATTCGCCTGGAGGACTTCTGGGCATGGACTGCCGGCCTGCGCCACCTGAGCCAGGTGCGGGGCACGCCGTTCATACAGGACCTTGCCATCGTGTTCGAGGCTCCCGAGATGCGCCAGCTGGGCTTCAAGATGCTGTTCCTGCTGGGCGCGGTGATATTCTCGATCATCTGCCTTTTCCGCCGCAACCGGGCCGGCGGCGCATGGCTGCTGCTGATCCTGGACGCAGCGCTGGCGGTAGGCGGCGCAATGCTGGGCCTGTACAGCCCGCACCCCTCCGACTGGGCGCAGGTGCTGAAGCTGGCCCCGCTGGCGCTGATCGCCGCGGGCTGTGTGATCAACATGATCCACCATCGCGCGCTGCGGCGCAGGCGCGCTCAGCGCCGCGCCAGGGAAAAAACTCCGGTCTGATCGTAAAGTCTATTGCATATTGTTAACAAACGTGGTATAATCCCTGTCAGGAAATCCCATCGACGAAGGAGGATCACCACATGTCCATGGAACGTCTGCAACACCCGGTCAGCCGCGCTGACATCGTGCTGAATGTCACGAAGGGACACTTTGCCACCGGCCACAGCCACATCAACTACTACATCGACGTCACTTCCCAGAAATTCTGCCTCTCCGAGGCCCGGAAGGTGGCCATCGCGCTGGCCAGGGAATATCGCGCCAGCACGCTGATCGATACCATACTCTGCCTGGACGGCACCGAGGTCATCGGCTCCTGCATGGCCAGCGAGATGACCAAGACCGGCTATATGAACATCAACCAGAACCAGGATATGAACGTGCTGACGCCGGAGCGCAGCGTTGGCAGCCAGCTGATCTTCCGGGAAAACACCGCCCCGATGATCGCTGGCAAAAACGTGCTGATCCTGATGGCCTCGGTTTCCACCGGCTACACCGCGAAATCCGCCATTGAGACCATCGCCTATTATGGCGGCAGGGCCGTGGGCATCGCCAGCATTTTCGCCACCGTGGATACCATCGGAGCCCTGCCGGTGACCAGTCTGTTCAATCCGAACGACCTGCCCGGCTACACCACCTCCGACGCCGCCGCCTGTCCGCTGTGCAAAGCCGGCCAGAGGCTGGACGCCATCGTGAACAGCTTCGGGTACTCCAAGCTGTAAGGCGTCCATGACGGCCGCAGTTTGCCGCCGATGGGTGCTATAATACTATTAGAGAGAGAAAGATCCTTTGCTGCGCTCAGGATGACAGGCGTAACGGCGTCATACTGTGTACCGCGAAGGATCTTTCTGTGTTGTATATTAAGCATTGGGCCGTTGCAACGATGAATTGCAACGGCCCAATGCTATATTGTTGCGTTGTTAAGCCTTCTCCTCTTCGGCGCTTCCGCTGCCCATGATCTTGCGCAGCAGCACCAGCGCGCAAACCATCAGCGCGATGGCGAAGGGCAGCGCGATCAGTGCGTTGGGCACCAGGCCCGCGAAGATGTAGGCGAAGAAGCTGACGCCCGCCACCGTCATGGCGTAGGGCAGCTGAGTGGACACGTGGGTCACGTGGTCGCACTGGGCGCCTGCGCTGGCCATGATGGTAGTATCGGAGATCGGCGAGCAGTGGTCGCCGCAGACTGCGCCGGCCATGCAGGCGCTGACGCATACCACACCCAGCGGATCGGTCAGCGGGAACACACCCAGTGTGATGGGGATCAGTATGCCGAAGGTGCCCCAGGACGTGCCGGTGGAGAAGCTCAGGAAGCAGGCGATCAGGAACACGATGGCCGGCAGGAAGCTCTTGAAGCCTGCGGCGGAGCTGTTCACCAGCGCCTCGACGTACTGCTTCGCGCCCAGGCTGTCGGTCATGGCCTTCAGGCTCCAGGCGAAGGTGAGAATCAGTATGGCGGGCACCATGCTCTTGAAGCCCTCGGGAACGCTCTCGGCGATCTGCTTGAAGGTCAGCACCCTGCGCAGCAGGTAGTAGACTACGGTGATGACCAGCGTCACCGCGGAGCCAAGCATCAGGCCCACGGAGGCATCGGAGTTGGAGAAGGCGTTGATGAAGCTCTCCCCGCCGAAGAAGCCGCCCGAGTAGATCATGCCGATGACGCAGGAGATGATCAGCACCACGATGGGCAGCACCAAGTCCAACACCCGGCCGTTTTCGTTGGCTTCCTCGTTGGCTGCCGCCGCCAGGTCCTTCATGCCGGAGAAGATGTCGCCTTTCTCCTTGGCGTTCTTCTCGTGCCTGGCCATGGGGCCGTACTCCAGGCCGGTCAGCGCCAGGAAGATCATCATCACGATAGTCAGCAGCGCATAGAAGTTGAAGGGAATGGCCTTGATGAACAGGGCCAGGCCGTTGCCGTCGGACACGTAGGACGACACCGCCGCCGCCCAAGAGCTCACCGGCGCGATGATGCACACCGGGGCCGCCGTGGCGTCGATCAGGTAGGCCAGCTTGGCCCGGGAGATGTTGCTCTTGTCGGTGACCGGGCGCATGACCGAGCCCACGGTCAGGCAGTTGAAGTAGTCGTCGATGAAGATCAGCACGCCCAGGGCGATGGTGGCCAGCTGCGCGCCGGCGCGGCTCTTGATGTGCTCGGAGGCCCAGCGCCCGAAAGCCGCGGAGCCGCCCGCCTTGTTCATCAGCATGACCATGATGCCCAGGATCACCAGGAACACCAGTATGCCCACGTTGTAGGCGTCCGCCAGCGAGGCCACGATGCCGTCGTTGAAAGCGTGGGTCAGCGTACCCTCAAAGCTGAAGTTGGAATACAACATACCGCCGACGATGATGCCGACGAACAGCGAAGAGTAGACTTCCTTGGTGATCAGCGCCAGCCCGATGGCGATGATCGGAGGCAGCAGCGACCAGAAGGTCTGATAGAAGCGGGACGTCACCTCGGCGGCAGCCTCGGCGTCGCCCTCCGCCAGGGCCAGTACCCCAAGGCCCAGCGTCAGCAGCAGCCCGATCAGCGGGATAATCAGCAGCCTGCGTCTTTTCATCGGTAATTCCTCCCCAAAAAATAGCATGGCTACGCGCTTTGCGCGCATACCTATAATCTACCGTATTAGTTTGGTAAAGTCAAGTCTTTCCGGCGTTTTTCTCCAGTTTGCGACGCGATTTGACGTTTTTTTAACCTGATATTACATAAATGTCCTCACCGTCCCCTTCCCTGCCGGCCCAAAATAAAATGAAATCCCTGCGTTTTTGGCTTGCCACTTCCCCCGTGCTTGTGTTATACTACTACCAGAGGAATTAACATGCAAAGGAGAATGCCTATGTCTGTCAACAACCAGGCGCTCAAGATCGCCTTCATCGGGTCGGAGTGCTACCCCTTCGTTAAGACCGGCGGCCTTGGCGACGTCATGTACGCCCTCCCCCGTGCTCTGACCCCGCTGGGCTGCGAGGTGCGCGTGTTCCTGCCCAACTACGCCTGCATCCCCCCGAAGTACAAGGATCAGATGCTCTACCGGGGCAACTTCATGATGGACCTGTGCTCCGACGGCCGCCAGTTCTACGTGGGCATCATGGAGCTGGTGATGGACGGCGTGATCTACGACTTCATCGACAACCGGGAATTCTTCGACTGGGGCAACCCCTACACCGGCCTGTGGGAGGACATTCCCAAGTACTGCTACTTCTCCAAGGCGGTGCTGGCCGTGATGAACTACATGGAGTGGATCCCCGACGTGATCC
>JAZSAA010000198.1:0-3637 GCA_045601625.1 Clostridia bacterium
ATGGGTTGACTGGCGCGCCAGCGCCGCCCAGCGCCATAAAACAGATAAAGGAGAGATGAACATGAAGTGTGTCTTTGTGGGCAAGGAAGTTGTCTCCGACAGCCTGAAGGCCAGGGCTGAAAAGAAGCTGAGTAAGCTGGATCGTTATTTTAATAAAGAGGCCGAGGCCATCATTCGCTTCCGCCAGCAGCGCGGCGGCCGGAATATCTGCGAGATCACCGTCAGCGTGGACGGCCTGATCCTCCGTGCCGAGGAGAATTCCAACGACATGTATCTGTCCATCGACCGCGCCGTGGACAAGCTGGAGAGCCAGATTCGCCGCTATCGCACCAAGATGGGCAAGCACCTGCGCGATCCCAAGCCCGAGGCCCCCGAGGAGAAGGTCGAGCCCGTGTACGAAGAGGCCAGCTACGACGTCGTGCGCGTGAAGAAGTTCAGCGTAAAGCCCATGGATGTGGACGACGCCATCACCCAGATGGAGCTGCTGGGTCACAACTTCTTCCTGTTTATGAATGCCGAGAGCAATACGATGTGCGTGCTGTACCGCCGCAATGACGGCAGCTACGGCCTGCTGGTGCCCGAAACCTGATAATATGCCTTATACTCATCTCAACCTAAACCTATACAATCCTGCGGTGCCTTTTTCGCGATACCTGCGTTGAAGCCCCTTGACTTGCCGCCAGCAAGCCTGCGGGCCTTCGCCTTGGTATGTCGAAAAATGCCCTCGCATGCTTGTACATATTTAGATTGAGATTATATACGACGGGGCGGTGCGAAAAGCGCCGCCCCGTTTTTGTGCCCGATGCGCTATCCGGGGGGGTGAGATGCCGGGTTATTACCAATATATGACACAACTCTAACAAATAATTATCACATCGGAGCAACACGGTTGACACAATTTGTTTTATACCGTATAGTGGGAGTAGGTACCCGGGCGCCTGATCCGGCGCTTTTAAGAAGAATGGAGGGGAAAACATGAAGAACAACATGAAGCGCATTCTCATAACCGTGCTGGCGTTGCTGCTGGTGGGCGGCGCCGTGCTGCCGACGGCGCTGGCTGAAGGGACCGCGATCACCGCGAACGCGAGCAGGATTACGACTTATGTGGGCCTGCACACGCAGCTGGTGGTCACGGACAGGTACGGCTATCAGCGGGCCGCCTCGGACTACAAGTGGAAGAGCAGCAAGAGCTCGGTCGTCTCTGTCAACAGCAGCGGCGTTATGACGGCCAAGAAGAAGGGGTCTGCCACCATTACGGCCACCAACAGGCACAATTCCCGCGACAAGTACCAGGTCGTCATCAAGGTCTCCGACAACAAGTTCAAAAACAACATCTCCAAGCCGTCAGTGAGCATCGTACCCTACAAGAACTGGGCCGTCAAACTGAAGGCCATGGAGGTCCTCAGCCCCAGCAAGGTTTGCGTCGAGTATTACCTGGCGATCAATTTTCCCTCGAACTGGCAGGTGAACAAGCTCAATTCCATGCGGGATTGGATTCGGGCCTATTATCCCTCCAACGGTGCCTATGCCGCCACCGTGATCGACGGTTACGGCAAGACCGTTTCCGGCCTCAAGCGCACCAAAGGCAGGAGCGTTCAGACCGTCAAGATCACCTACACGGGCAGCGCGGTCAAGAGCACCAACCTCAGGCTGGCCGGCTTTAGCTACCTCTACAACCCTCAGGGCAACCTGAACTACAAGGTCCGCTGAGACTCCGGCGGATTGGATTATGAAGCGAAGCGGCGACAGTCTGTCGCCGCTTCGCGCATCTGTATAACCCGTTATACCTTTGCCAGCCCCGCGTCCACCAGCTTTTGCAGGCTCATCAGTATGCCCAGCTTCGCGTGATACCAGGTCAGCCCGCCCTGGAAGTACACGGCGTAGGGTTCGCGGATGGGTCCGTCGGCGCTCAGCTCGATGGAGCTTCCCTGTACGAAGGCCCCGGCGGCCATGATCACGTCGCTGTCGTAGCCGGGCATGGGCCAGGGCTCCGGGATGACGTAGCTGTCCACCGGCGCGGCAGCCTGTATGCCGTGGCAGAAGGCGCGCATGGCCTCGGGGGAGCCCAGCTCCACGGCCTGTATGATGTCGTGGCGGTCCTCGCCGCCGGTGGGGACGACCCTGAACCCCAGCCGCTCGTACAGGTTCGCGGCGAAGATCGCGCCCTTCAGCGCGCCGGCGACCACCGTGGGGGCCATGAACAGCCCCTGGTAGAAGGCGGGCATGATGCCCAGGTTCGCGCCGACCTCCTGGCCCAGGCCGGGGGCGCTGAGCCGGAAGGCGCAGCGGGAGACGCACTCGGCGCTGCCCACGATGTAGCCGCCTATGGGGGCCAGCCCGCCGCCGGGGTTCTTGATGAGGCTGCCCACGCACATGTCCGCGCCCACGTCCGATGGCTCGAGGGTCTCCACGAATTCGCCGTAGCAGTTGTCCACCATCACGTTGAGCCCCGGCTTGACCGACTTGATGAACGCGATCAGTTCGCCGATCTGCGCCACCGAGAAGGTGGGGCGGGTGGCGTAGCCCTTGCTGCGCTGGATGGTTACCAGCTTTGTCTTGTCGTTGATGGCGGCGCGGATGCCCTCCCAATCGAAGCCGCCGTCCGGCAGCAGGGCCACCTCGCGGTAGGAGACGCCGTATTCCCGCAGGGAGCACTTCGACTGACGAATGCCGATGACCTCCTCCAGGGTGTCGTAGGGACGCCCCACGGGGCTGAGCAGCTCGTCCCCGGGCAGCAGGTTGGCCGACAGCGCCACTGCCAGCGCGTGGGTGCCGCAGGTGATCTGAGGCCGCACCAGCGCGGCCTCGGTGTGGAACACGTCGGCGTACACCTTCTCCAGCGTGTCCCGGCCCACGTCGTCGTAGCCGTAGCCGGTGGTGGCGGCGAAGCAGGGGGCGCTGACCCGGTTCTTCTGCATGGCGGCGATCACCTTCGCCTGGTTGTACTCCGCCACCGCGTCCACCCGTTCAAACCGGGCCTTCAGGCCCTCCAGCACCGCCTGGCCGAATTCATAAACCGCCGGACTGACGCCCAGCGCGCTGTACATACCCTGTAATTCCATCTGTTTTGCCTCGCTTCAGTGTTGATGCCGCCCTCTATGATAGCATCGGGGGCGGGGGATGTCAAGGAACACAATTCAGTTAAAACCTCTCCAACCGATTGACAATCGGCGCTTCCTCTGATATGATATATTTATCAAAGTATGTGGAGGAAATTATCATGACGCATATCAAGACCATCGAAACCCGCAACCTGTGCGACAGCGCCAAGAACGGCGGCTGCGGCGAGTGCCAGACCTCCTGCCAGTCCGCGTGCAAGACCAGCTGCGGCATCGCCAACCAGCAGTGCGAGCAGAAGGCCGACAAGTAAGAAACATCGGGTCAACCCATGAATGCCGCCTGTAAAGGCGGCATTCATGGCATACGGGAGAATGGATATATATGATACATCAATACAAGTTGGGCGGCTACAACATTGTGCTGGACGTGTGCTCCGGCGCGGTACACGTGGTGGACGACGCGGCCTATGACCTCATCGCCCTGATGGACGAGGGCATCGAAGATCGGGCGGCGCTCCTTGGACGGGTGGGGGAAAAGTATCCCGACGTGCCCGCCGCTGAGCTCGAGGAGTGCCTGG
>JAZSAA010000199.1:0-2007 GCA_045601625.1 Clostridia bacterium
ATGCTGCGCAAGCTCCAGGACATCACCGGCATCGCCCCCCAGGCCGTGCCGCTGCACGACCCGGAGGTGTTCGGAAAGATCATCAGCCTGTTCACCAGCCCCGAGGCCCTGGGCCTGACGGCGGAGGAGCTGAAGGTCTCCGAGAGCGGAACACTAGGCGTGCCCGAGTTCGGCACGAGCTTTGTGCGGGGCATGCTGAAGGAGACGAAGCCCAGCACCATGGAGGAGCTGATCCGCATCTCCGGCCTCAGCCACGGCACCGACGTGTGGCTGGGCAACGCCCAGGACCTGGTGCACCAGGGCATCCCACTGAGGGAGTGCTTCTGCACCCGCGACGACATCATGAACGCGCTGATCGCCAGCGGCGTGGAGGCCTCCATGGCCTTCAAGACGATGGAGGCCGTGCGCAAGGGACGCGGGCTCACCCCCCAGATGGAGGAAGCCATGCGGGACGCGAAGTGCCCCGAGTGGTACATCGACACCTGCAAGAAGATCAAGTACATGTTCCCCAAGGGCCACGCGGTGGCCTACGTGACCATGGCGCTGCGCATCGCCTACTTCAAGGTGTTCTACCCGGCGGCCTACTACTGCTGCTACCTGGCCCGCAACGCCGAGAGCTTCGACGCCACCCGCATGACCACCCGGGACGTGGACGCCCTGCGGGGCATGATCGACGACATCAAGGCGCTGGACAAATCCGAGCGCACCGCCACCAAGGACGACGAGGTGACGATCCTCGAAATCCTGATCGAGATGAACCTGCGGGGCATCCACATCAAGCCCATCGACATCTACAAATCGAGGGCGGCGGAGTTCTTCATCGACGACGACGGCGAGATCGTGCCCCCCATCAACAGCCTGCCCGGCATCGGCCAGGCCGCCGCCGAGGGCTTCGTGGCCGCCCGCGAGGCCGGCCCCTTCATCAGCCAGGACGACATGGTGCGCCGCAAGGTGTCCAAGTCCATGGTGGAGCAGTTAAAGCTGGCCGGCTGCCTGAACGGCATCCCCGAGACCAGCCAGGTGACGCTGTTTGAGTTTGCGATGTGAATTATGATTTGTCGAGCAGAGCTCGACAAATCATAATTTATCTCAATCGCTCAAACTTCATAAAAATAGGTATTTACAAATGCCGTCACATGTGATATAATACGTCTTGTCGCCGAGAGATGGGGCATTAGCTCAGTTGGCTAGAGCGCTACACTGGCAGTGTAGAGGTCAGGGGTTCGAGTCCCCTATGCTCCACCAAATCCCATCTCTCGCCCGACAGACACGGGGCATTAGCTCAGTTGGCTAGAGCGCTACACTGGCAGTGTAGAGGTCAGGGGTTCGAGTCCCCTATGCTCCACTTTTTTATGCAAAGAATCCGAACCGGCAAGGTTCGGATTCTTTGCATTATTCCAGCTTCCTGAGCATCACGGGAAGCGTTTCTTTATCCCGCACTGCTTCATGATCTCATTTGCGGTAAAGCGAGACTTGATCTTGCCGTCCACCGTCACGTTGATACCCGTAATGGGGCTATACCATATATCGTGATCTCCCTTCCCGTGTCTGACAAACGTGCAGCCATTGCGCTTCAGTTCTTCGCGGACCTTCTTTTCATACTCAGCCATAGGCCAGCACCCGGTCTTCCCGCTCCGTGGAGAATGAAAGCCTGTAATCCCCTGTTCCGTCATGGTTGAGCTTCAGCAGCTCCGGTACAGCCTGTTTGACCCTCTCCACAAGCGCGTCAAACGAACCCGATTCGAGCACCAGGCCTGGCACATCCTTGCTGGTGGCAATCCAAACGGCCGCCTCTGCATCCCAGAGGAATTTGATTTCACAGCGCATTTCAAGACCTTCCTTTCTTGCCATGACGGCCCCTTCCACAGCTATATTATATTCGCTGCCCCGTACTCCGTCAACCCTGAAAAAACGCGCACCCCGCGAAATGCGGGGTGGGGGGGTGTTCTTCCCGCCCTTAAAACGCCTCGTGGATCTCGATGTTGGGGTACCGCTTCCGGCCGGGGG
>JAZSAA010000200.1:0-43375 GCA_045601625.1 Clostridia bacterium
CTTCGGCGGGCTCCGCATCGGCGCCCCTACACGATTGTATGCCCTTTGATGCGCCGTCATTATTGAACTTTGTCTATTCCTCCAGCGCCGCCTCGGTCATCGTCAGCGTTCCCGCTTCGGCGTCCAGGCTGCAGCGCACGCCCAGGGGCACGGTGATCTTGCTCGGCGTGTGACCGATAGACAGGTTCGCCAGTACCGGCTTTCCGGCGGGCACGATGATGTCCCGTATGACGTCCTCCAGGCGCAGGGCGTAGCGTTCGTACTCCTCGGTGCAGTTGGTGAAGCCGCCCAGCACCACGCCGGCGCACTTATCAAACATGCCCGCCAGGCGCAGCTGGGTCAGCATGGAATCCAGCCGATAGATGTATTCCCCCACGTCCTCCAGCAGCAGCACCTTGCCTTCGGGGTTCAGCTGGTAGGGCGTGCCACAGGTGGCGGCGATCAGCGACAGGTTGCCGCCCACCAGCAGGCCCTCGCAGCGGCCCGGAACGACGCACCGGGGCGTCATGCCCTCGGGGTTTTCAAGCACGCCCAGCGGCTCGGTGCTGGTCAATGCCCGCAGCATGCTCTCCCGGGAGAAATCGTCGAACTCCATCCATGCCCGGTCGGGCATCGGCCCGTGAAGGGTCACAAGCCCTGCCTTTTCATGGATGGCCGTGTGCAGGGCGGTGATGTCCGAATAGCCCAGCAGGATCTTCGGGTTTGCGCGGATGGCGTCGAAGTCCACCTGGTCCAGTATCCTCGCCACGCCGTAGCCCCCGCGCATGCAGACCACCGCGTCCACCCGGTCGTCCCTGAACATCCGGTTCAGGCCCCTGGCCCGGGCGGCGTCGGTGCCGGACAGGTAGCCGTATTCCTCCCGGCAGCTGTCCGCCACGATGACCCTGTAGCCCAGGGCGTCAATAACCCCCAGCATCTTCTCAAAGCGGGTCTCCGCCTCGTGCATCGCGCCGGAGATGCCCACCAGCCCGATGGTATCGCCCTTGCGAAGGGGCCTGGGTTTCAGAAGGTTCATGGTTCATTCTTCTTTCATATATGTTTGCAGGGCATAATCCTGATTTGTCGCGGGGTCGACAAATCAGAATATGAGAGTTGAGAGTACAGAGTTAAGAGTTCAGATAAGGTCGAATCCTGACGGATTTCCATTATTCCAGCGGACATTTGCCTTCCGCTGACTATCTCTAAACTCTTCACTCTAAACTCTATTCTGATTTATCTATCCAACCTCCACAACCTCGCCGCTCCGGGTATACACCCTCGGTACGCGGCGGCCGATGCGGGTCAGCGCTTCGTTGCGGTGGGCGCCGGTCCAGGCGGAATACTGTTCCAGCGATATGCCGTCGCCCATCAGCGTCGCGGCGTCGCCGGGGCGCACCTCCGGGATGTCGGTCACGTCCGCCATCATCTGGTCCATGCACAGCAGTCCCGCCACGGGCGCGCGCCTGCCGTGGATCTCCACCGCGCCCACGCTGTTCACCCGGGGATAGCCGTCGGCGTAGCCGGCGGACAGCGTGGCGATGACCCGGTCGCGCTCGAGGGGATGGCTCTCATCGTAGCCCAGGTATTCCCCCTTCGCCACCCGACGCACCTGCGCCACCCGGGTCATGAACCGCACGGGCAGGCGACACTCGCCATTGGCGTTGGGATAGCGGCTGGGCACCACGCCGTAGAGCCAGGCCCCGATGCGCACCGCATCGAAATGCCACCGGGGATGGCGCACCATGCCGATGCTGTCGCAGGCATGAAGCAGGCCAAAGTCCATGCCTGCGCCCTTCAGCGCGCCCACCGCGCGCAACAGCCTGTCGATCTGCGCGGCGTCGGCGTCCACGTCCCGCAGCGCCAGATGGGTAAACAGGCCCTCCACCCGTAGGTGGGGCAGCCCGAACACCGACGCGATTTCATCCATGCGCTCCGGATCGAAGCCCAGGCGGTGCAGGCCGGTGTCCAGCTTGACGTGCGTCCGCGCGTGCAGGCCCGTTCGGGCCGCGGCGGCGTCCAGCAGGCGCGCCTGGTCGATATCGTAGACGGTGGCGATCAGGCCCTCCCGGACGGCCGTCTCCATCTGCGCCGGGGCGATCATGCCCAGCACAAGTACGTCGCCGCCGCAGGCTTTCTTCACCTCAACGGCCTCGTTCAACTCCGCCACGGCGAACAGCGACGCGCCGAGGCCGGCCAGCTCCCGGGACAGTGCCGCCGCACCGAGACCGTAGGCGTTCGCCTTCAGCACCGGGATGATCCGGACCCCGTCGCCGCAGATGGCCTCTGCGGAGCGATAGTTCCCGGCCACGACGTCCAGGTCGATCTCGACCCAGCAGCGGGCCCTTGCCAATGCCGCGTTCACAGCCCACCCTCCCCAAGGGCGAGGGCCTTCGCCGTATCCTGTATCAGCCGTTCAAAGGCGGGCACGTTTACGCGGTTGGACAGCATGCAGACGACGAAGGGCTTTTCGGCATAGATGATCCCGGCGTCGTGGGTGATGTCATCGTCCTCGCCGGTCTTGTGGGCACAGCGGATGCCCCGGCTGTGCAGGTAGAAGGGCAGCTTGCCGTTCAGCCGCTGGTTCAGCAGTATATCGACCATCCGCCCGTCGGGTCCTTCGCCCAGCAGCGTCCCGGCCGCCATGCGCTCCAGCAGCGTGCCGACGCCCCTTGCGGTGACGGTGTTCTGTATGCCCCGGGCCGACAGCTCCGGCTCGAACAGCCTGCGGCGCAGGGCGATGCCGGGAATATCCAGTTCGGTCATGGTCCGGTTGACGTGCTCCGGGGTCAACCGGTCGATCAGCATATTGGTGGCGGTGTTGTCGCTGAGTATGATCATCAGCGTGATCAGGTCCATCAGCGTCACCTCGAGGCCGTCGTGCATGTAGCTCAGCGCGCCGCAAGAGGGCATCTTGTCCTCCGGCTTCACGGCGACGGTCTCATCGGGGTCCAGCCTCCCCGCGGCGATGTCCCGGAACGCCGTCACCATGATGGGGATCTTGATGACGCTGGCGGCAATCAGGGGGAGGTCCGGGTTGTGGGTGACAACCCGATCCTCCCCCAGGACGCGATAATAGAAGCCCACGTTGCCGGGAAAGGCCCGTATGGCGTCAAAGCAGTTCATCTCTCGCTTCACTTCGCTTTCCATCATCCGTTGCTGGACGAGCTGGAGGAGGAGAACGACGCCGTGTTCTCGCGGTCCTTCATCATGTGGATCAGCGTGACCAGTATCGCCACCACGATCTGCTCGCACTCCGGCCGGTAGATGTCGATGCAGAACTTGTCGTGAAGGGAGATCGCCTTCTGGCCGATCACCGCGATGATGCTCTCGTCCCGGTCGTACAGCTCGAAGTTCAGCCCGACGATGTTGCCCCGGAGCTGCCAGCCCAGGCCCTCGATGTTGGTGATGTCCTTCACCAGGTGGAACAGCTCGTTGGACATTTCGAACTTCTCGCCGCTGGCCATGGTGATGAAGTGGCGCTCGTGGAGCGAGAAGATCTTGCTCTCGATGTGGGCCACCTGGCTGCCGTGGGCATCCGTGATGTCCGTCTTGTCCTTGATGGAGATGGCCTTGCTGTTCGCCTCGTACACCACCCGCTCCTGGTCGTCAGTGATGTCGATATGATGATGCAGCGAAAAGACCTTTGAAGAGGTATAGAGGGAGTGATGCGGCTCGCCAAAGCGCTCCACATTGTTGACGTTGGCGGCCTCTCCCGCCTCATGGAACCGATGGAACTTGGAAAAAACGCCCATTATGATACCTCCTGAGATGTCGGTCGTCTGTGTGACGGCGCAGGCGCCGCCGCAACATTCGGCTTGGTCAAGCGCGCCGCCGCGACCATTCATCACGGGCAGGCGCGCGCCGCTTTGATCTTTGGCGGGCGCGCGCCGCCGCCATGATCTTACGGCGTATAGAGGTGGCTCATGGCCGCCAGCCTGCCGTTTTCGATGGTCACGCGGGTGTTGTACTGGTCAAAGGAAGCGTCCTCCCCCGCCTTGGCGATGGCGTCCACGATTTCCGCGCCCCGGGCCATCACCGGGTTCTGGGTGGGATCGGACACGTCGGTGTAGCTGGTATCGTCGTCGATCATCAGCGTGGTCACGCCGTGGTCGGTGTAGGTCGCCAGGTCGGTGTAACCCGATACATAGTAGAAGCCGGTCTCCGCGTCCAGGCGCAGCTCCACGCCGTTTTCCCCGTCCAGGCCGCCGTTGACCGCCACGTCGCCTCCGAAGTCCACGGACTTGACCTCGATGGTCTCGCCCTCCACGACGATGCTGTCCCCCGCCGCCAGCGCTTCGATGTCCTCGGCGGCGTAGCGGTCCTCGGTAAAGACGTGCACGCTGTTCATGTAGATGCCGGACGCGCCACTGAAGATGTCGCCCCTGTTGAAAGCCACCGGCCACGTGCCGTCCGGCAGATGGGTCACGTCCACGTCCACAGTCATCGGCGCGACCGTCCTGGCCGGGGCCTCGATCTCGTTTGCGTAGGTCACGACGTTGCTCAGCCACTTCTCGCCGGTCTTGTCGTCGATGGCCAGTGCCGCGAAGTTCAGGCTGCCCTCGCCCCACTCCATATCCGCGGTAAAGCTGCCGGAGGCGTCGTTGGCCGCGTTGCCCTTCAGCTCCACGCCGTCCAGCGCCATGACCAGGTCCTCCGACCGGAAGTCGGGCGTCTCCCCGAAGGTCAGCAGCAGCGCCGTATAGGTGCAGCGCCCGTCGCCCAGGTTCGTCAGCGACCATCTGTAGGTGACCATGCCGCTTTCGTCGGCCGCATCGGCCGGGGTGACGGTCAGGGCCAGGTTCACGGCGTCGTCCTGGCCCTCGCCCTTCCATTCCCCGTCGGGCAGGGCATCCAGCCAGGCGTTCACCGCCGCGTCGATGTCCGCGGGACGGATGACGCCTTCCTGGGCTACCAGGCCGCGATCCTCCGCGAAGGCGGCGTAGGCCGCGTCCAGCTTCCTGCCGTAGATGCCGTCGAAGCCGCCGGCGTCGTAGCCCACTTGCTTCATGATCTGCTGCAGGGCGCGGACGTCCTCGCCACGGCGGCCACGCTCGAACCAGGGCTGGGGCTCCACGGCCTCGTGCTGTTCATAGCCGCAGTCCCGGCAGGTGCGCACGCGCTCGCCGGCCTCGGTGCGGGTCATCTCCTTCACGGTCTGCCAGGGGCCGAAGTCGTGGCGCAGGCGCTTGAGCGTCTGGGGCCAGGCCACGCCGTCTGGCTCAAGGTCCTGGTCCTTCTGGAACTGCTTGACCGCCTTTTCGCAGCCGCCGCCGAAGATGCCGTCCGCGCCGCCGGCGTTCAGGTAGCCCTGGTCCACCAGCAGTTGTTGCAGCGCGCGCACATCGTCGCCCCTGTCGCCGCGGCGCAGGGTGCCGTCGGGGTCGAAGCTCTCCTCGCCGCCGTTGTGGCCGCAGACCCTGCATATCTTCGCCCGGGTGCCGGAGGAGTGGTCGGTGGCCTCGACAGTCACCTGCCACTCGTAGTCGTGGGGCAGCTTTTCCAGGGTCTCAGTCTCCACATAGCCGCAGACCTTGCACTTGCGCTCCCGTTCGCCGGTCTCGGTGCAGGTGGGCTCCTCGGTCACCTTCCACTTGCCGAAGGTGTGATCGGCCAGGTAGGTCTCCCGCTGCTCATAGCCGCAGCGCTTGCAGGTGCGCTCCCGCTCGCCCTCCTTGACGCAGGTGGCCTCCTTGATGACCTTCCACTTGCCGAACTCATGCTCCAGCCGGTCCAGCTTCTCGGTCTTGGTGGTTCCGCAGATCTTGCAGGTGCGCTCCCGTTCGCCGGAGTGGGTGCAGGTGGGCTCGTCGGTCACGTGCCACTTCCCCCACTGGTGCTTGCAGTACTTCGGGGGCATCTCGTCCGCCAGGTATTTGGTCAGCACCCAGGCCTCCATCTGCCCGCCGTGCTTGGTGTCCTCCAGCAATATGGATGTGTACTTGCTGCCAAACATAACGTCGCCGCTGAGCATGACCGGGGTGCCGCCCTTCAGCTTCTTGACGACCTTGGAATCCGAGTCCGGTTCCTCGTGCGCCTCCAGCTTGTCCTTGTTGACATACTTCGTGTACTCGTCGGCGCTCGCGGGAATCGCAAGCAGCAGCGTCATGGCCAGCGCCACGACGGCCAGCCACGCGATCAGCTTTCTCATGGATATACCTCCCTTTTGCGTTGATCGATGAATGGATTTTTCAGCCCGAGTATTGACTTGGGGCATACTTCCATGTATATAATAGTATAAACTGTGAACTGGCGATTGTCAACGGACCGTTTCAAAAAAGGAGGATATCGACATGTTCCCATTCAACTACTACACCCCCACCAGAGTGATCTTCGGCAGGGACGCCGAGCTGAGGGTCGGCGAGATGATCAAGCTGTTCGGCGGCACGAAAGTGCTGATCCACTACGGCGGTGGCAGCGTGATCCGCTCCGGCCTGATGCAGCGGGTCACCGACACCCTCGACGCCGCCGGGATCGCGTATATCATGCTGGGCGGCGCGGTGCCCAACCCCCGGCTGAGTCTGGTCTACAAGGGCATCGAGCTGTGCAAAAAAGAGGGTGTGGACTTCCTGCTGGCCGTGGGCGGGGGCAGCGCCATCGACAGCGCCAAGGCCATCGGCTATGGCGTGTACAACGGCGGCGACGTGTGGGATTTCTACGACCGCAAGCGCAAGGCTGAGGGCTGCCTGCCCCTGGGCGTGATCCTGACCCTGTCCGCCACCGGCAGCGAGATGAGCGACTCCTCGGTCATCACGAAGGAGGAGGGCCTGATCAAGCGGGGCTACAGCAGCGACTACGGCCGGGCGAAGTTCGCCCTTCTGAATCCGGAGCTGACCATGACCCTGCCCGACTACCAGACCGCCTGCGGCTGCGCCGACATCATGATGCACACGATGGAGCGCTACTTCTCCGGCGGCGGCACCATGCAGCTGACCGACGCCCTCGCCGAGGGCCTGCTGCGCACGGTGATGGCGAATGCCGAGATTCTGGTGAAGGACCCGAAGAACTACGACGCCCGGGCCGAGGTGATGTGGGCCGGCAGCCTGTCCCACAACGGCCTGACCGGCTGCGGCAGCGACGGTGGCGACTGGATGACCCACAAGCTGGAGCACGAGCTGGGCGGCCTGTACGACGTGGCCCACGGCGCGGGACTCACCGCCATCTGGGGCAGCTGGGCGCGCTACGTCTACCGGGATTGCCTGCCCCGCTTCCGTCGGTTCGCGGTGAACGTGATGGGCGTGGCGCCCGTCGGCACGGACGAGGAAATCGCACTGAAGGGCATCGAGGCCACGGAGGCGTTTTACCGCCGCATTCACATGCCCACCAACCTGCGGGAGCTTGGCGTGAACCCCACCGAGGACGAGCTTCGCACGATGGCTCACAAGTGCGCCGAGGGCGTCGGCGGCGCGAAGGGCTCGGCAAAGCTCCTGCACGAGGCGGATATGCTGGCGATCTACCGGGCGAGCCTGTGACGCCAAAACAGAAAAGATCCTTCGCTTTGCCCAGGATGACAGGGAAATGTTCCGATGTCATCCCGGGGCGAAGCGGAGGATCTATTTCTGTATGGCCGTCGATCAGATCTGGGGCTCGGCGTCGTTCTCCAGGGCCACGTTCTCCACAGAGCGGATGGCCCAGCGGGCGATAACGATGGTGTTCTGCAGGGAGCCCATGGTCAGGGTGACGGAGTCGTCCTTCAGGGCGGCGATGGTGCCGTACAGGCCGCCGATGGTGCAGATGCGGTCGCCCACCTTCAGGGCCGACAGCATGTCCTTCACCTGCTTGTCCTTCTTGCGCTGGGGACGGATCAGCAGGAAATAGAATATGGCGATCATCCCCACCATCATCACGACGGTGCTGACCAGGCTGCCCGTCCCGGCAGCTGCGGCCGCCGCCTGGTCAGCGGTGCCGGCGGCAGCGGTGGTCGTGGTCGCGGCAGCGGCTTCACCGGTGGCGACGGAAACAGACTGATTGGCCTCGGCCAACAGGTTTACGAGATTCATGAACATATCGACTATCTCCTTTGCGTGCTTGTGAAACAATACAATTATAACCGAGTTTGGAAGGAATTACAACTTTTTGAGGGATAAATATGGGCGTGGGGATGTAAAATTTCGGTAACTGTCAGAGGGTAAACTCTGATTTGTGGCCTACGCGACCAATCACCAATTCCCCCGCCCGTGCCGGGCGTAGAACTCGTTGGCCCAGTCCAGCAGGCTGTCGGCCTCGATGGCGGCGCGCATCTGTTCCATCATCTTCGTCAGGAAGTAGATGTTGTGGATGCTGTTCAGCCGCAGGGCCAGGATCTCCCCCGCCTTGAACAGGTGGCGGATGTAGGCACGGGTGTAATTGCGGCAGGCATAGCAGTCGCAATCCGGGTCCAGGGGGGTGAAATCCTCGGCGTACTTCGCGTTTCGCACCACCAGGCGGCCGTCGTGGGTGAACACGGTGCCGTTGCGGGCCACACGGGTGGCCAGAACGCAGTCGAACATGTCCACGCCCCGCAGCACGCCCTCGATCAGGCAGTCCGGCGAGCCCACGCCCATCAGGTAGCGGGGCTTGTTCTGGGGCATGTAGGGCATCATGCGCTCCAGCATGTCGTACATGATCTCCTTGGGCTCGCCCACCGAAAGCCCGCCGATGCCGAAGCCCGGCAGGTCCAGCTTCGCCATTTCCCTGGCGCACGCCACCCGCAGGTCGGCGTAGAAAGCCCCCTGCACGATGCCGAACAGGGCCTGGTGTTCGTGGGTCCAGGCCTTCATGCAGCGCTCCAGCCAGCGCAGCGTGCGGCCCATGGCCTGCTTGGCCCGGTCATAGTCGCAGGGATAGGGCGAGCATTCGTCGAACTGCATCATGATGTCCGAGCCCAGGGCCTGCTGTATGGCGATGGATTCCTCCGGGCCGATGAACATCTTCGAGCCGTCCAGGTGGCTGCGAAACTGCACGCCCCGCTCCTCCACCTTGCGCAGGTCGGCCAGAGAGAACACCTGGAACCCGCCGCTGTCGGTGAGGATCGGCTTATCCCAGTGCATGAATCGATGAAGGCCCCCCGCCTTTTCCACCAGATCCTCGCCGGGGCGCAGGTGCAGGTGGTAGGTGTTGGAGAGTATGATCTGGGCGCCGCAGTCCTCCAGCTCCTCCGGCGTCATGGTCTTGACGCTGGCCTGGGTGCCCACGGGCATGAACACCGGGGTCTCGATCACACCGTGGGGCGTATGCAGCCGACCCCGGCGCGCGCCCGTCTGCTTGCAGACGTGCAGCAGTTCAAATTCAAAGGGCTTGTTCATGGAACCTCCTGTATTCAGACATCAATCAGGGGCGTCGCTCGGACGCCCCTGTCGATATCATTTTTATGGATGAACGATTTTCACGCCCTGGCGCGGCGGCGAAGCAGTATCGCCAGCAGGCCCCCGCAGAGGGCGATGGCCGCGAAGGCGATGCCCACCGGCATCGAACTGTCGCCGGCCTGGGGAACGGTATCCTCCAGCACGCGGGCGGCGATGTCCATGCTCACCAGCATCTTCCCGTTGGCGTCGAAAGCATCCATGCGGTAGACGCCGGTGTCCTCGGGCTTGGCGTTGACGATGTTGTAGACCTTCTGGTCCGCGCCGTCGATGGGAACGTCGTTGAAGTACCACTGGTATTGCGCGGGCTCGACGCCGTCAATGCCGACTTCAATGGTAAGATCCTCCCCGGCCTTGACCACGGCGTTCTGCGTCATCCTGGAGACGCGCATCACCACCGTCGTGGAGATCGACCCTTCGCTCCAGGCGCAAACAGAGGCCAACAGCATGATGGCAATCAATAGCGCAGCCAACCTGCCCAATACTCTGTTCATGCTGAACCCCTCCAGTGCTTCCGGTGCATTTGTAGTTATGGTAATTTTACTGCACAGGTGCCCGAATTTCAATAGATATCCGCATATATGCACAGTTTTATCTAATTTCAGTCACAGATATTCACGCACGTTGCACAATATGTAATATATGTGTAATATTCTATAATATATCAGTAATAGTTTTCAAAACATTCTGAAATAAATAAACTTACCCTGCCTTGTGTGGAACACTGCGTTGGTTTGCGGCTTCCGGCGTCAGCCCTTCGCCGGCTCCGCCATGTTTTCCGCCTGCGGTATTGCATTTCCCCGGGCGATTCGGTATAATTGATGGCAGGAACGATGGGCGCATCGGGCTGCATCCGGCGCGCCGTCGCGTAAGCAAACAAAACAGGGATATGAAAGGGTGACTGAAAATGGTGGACATGAGCAAATGGATTGCCATCGCAAAGGAGAACATCGGCAAGCGCCCGGCGACCCAGGGACGCCTGGCGGGCAAGATCGCCATCGTGACCGGCGCGGCCCAGGGCTTCGGCAAGGGCATTGCCGAGGAAATGCACCGCGAGGGCGCGACCGTGGTGATCGCGGACATGAACCTGCCCGGGGCCCAGGCCGTGGCCGAGGAGCTGGGCACGCACGCCGCCGCCGTCGAGGTGAACGTGACCGACGAGGAAAGCGTCGCCGCCATGGTGCAGAAGACCGTGGAGCTGTTCGGCGGGCTGGACATACTGGTCAGCAACGCGGGCGTGGCCAAGGCCGGCAACCTGCTGGAGCTGGAAAAGAATTCCTTTGATTTCGCCACCAACATCAACTACACCGGCTACTTCCTTTGCGCCAAGTATGCCGCCGCCATCATGGAGGCCCAACACGAGGCGGACCCAGCGTGGTTCGGCGACATCATCACCATCAACTCCAAGTCCGGCCTGGAGGGCAGCAAGAACAACTACGCCTATGCCGGCTCCAAGTTCGGCGGCATCGGCCTGACCCAGAGCTTCGCGCTGGAGCTCTGCCCCTACAACATCAAGGTCAACGCCATATGCCCCGGCAACTACCTGGACGGCCCGCTGTGGTCCGACCCCGAGCGCGGCCTGTTCGTGCAGTACCTGAACGCCGGCAAGGTGCCCGGCGCGAAGACCGTGGAGGACGTGCGCAAATACTACATGGCCAAGGTGCCCATGAACCGGGGCTGCTTCCCGGCTGACGTGGCCAAGGCCATATTCTACTGCGTCGAGCAGAAGTACGAGACCGGCCAGGCCATCCCCGTCACCGGCGGCCAGGTGATGCTGAAGTAAGGTCTGTCGACAGTATCCCCTGTTTATGATCCTTCGCTGCGCCCAGGATGACAACCCATCGCAAGCCTGTCATCCCGGTCGATGCGAAGGATCTATTTTGACCATTTGTGAAGTCAACATGAAAAGTCATTGACAAATAATGAATAAAGTGTTACAATTAATCTGTAACAGGCACGATGAGCTCTCCGGGAATGTCAACCTGCTCAGTCGTGTCAGTTCGCGCTGGGGGGCCGCGCGAGCTGCGGATTAGGGCGTGTTTCAAATGCCTGAAGCGTATTGCGGTGTCAACGGCGCCGCGCCTCAGGCAAATCTTGCTCCAGGGCGAAAAAGATGCCCGCAGATGATTGCGATCTGGACCGAGTATTGGAAACACACCTTAGCGTGGAACCGTCCATGCGCGTGGGTTCAACCGTTCACAAGCATTTCTTTTTTAGGAGGGACAGCTATGAAGAAACTCGTTTCCATGCTGCTGGTATTGTCCATGGTACTGACGCTGGCAGGCACCGCGTTCGCCCTGGAGAAGGACGATTATGTGGAATTCAAGTGCAATTCCGCCGCCTACACTGCCCCCAAGGCCAGCAAGAAGACCAGCAACGTCGTCATGAAGCACTCGATCGCCAGGGTTCGCTGCGTAAGCGGCAAGTATGTGAAGCTGCGCGTGAACGAAGACAGCAAGATCGACCGGTGGTTCAAATCCTGCGACGTGAAGGCTGTCGACAGCGACGTCACCTTCGTCGTATGGGCCAAGGGCGGCAAGGGCATGTCCTTCAAGGACGGCAAGATCCTGACCGACAAGGACATCCTGAAGGGGAACATCAAGGTCACCGGCCACGCCAACCTGCGCAAGACGCCCAGCCTGCACAAGAAGAGCCAGGGCGTCGTCAACAAGGGCAAGTCCCTGAAGCTGACCGGCCGCTTCGCCGCCGACAACCGCAAGGTTATTTGGCTGGAAGTCTGCTATAAGGGCAAGAAGCTCTGGATCTCCCAGCCCTTCGTCGACCTGAGCGAAGAAGAAATCATAGCGCTGTACGTCGAGCTGTTTGAAGAATACCTCGATGAGTATCTGGCGTTCTGACCGACCGTTTCGCGTGCCGGAGCTGAATCCGCAAAGCTCCGATCCGCGGATGAACAACGCGGTTACAGACATTCACACTTAAGGCATCCAAAAGATCATTCGACTCCGCTCAGGATGACAGGCAAATCGCTGTCATCCCGAGCGAAGCGAAGGATCTTCTTTTGCCTGAGCCCGTCAAATTCTCGATATCAGCCAGAACGCCACGCAGATGAGCGAGATACCGGCGAGCATGGCCACGCAGGAAACCGGCCACTTGCCCCCTTGGTTGAAGCCATAGAAGTCTTCCCAGCGCTGCTCTTCCGGGGCGAGCAGGACCTTGTAGACATACACCGCCCCATAGAGCAGCATCGGCAGGGCTCCCGTCATCGCCGTCGGGAGGGTCATCCGCTGTCTCTCCAACAGGCAGAACGACAGGATCGCCAGCAACGGCCCGATCAGGTGGACATAGAGGAAGTCGCCGCCGAGCCACTTCGCATAACCGCCCTGGGTCGGGCCCAGGAACAGCATCACTGTCAGGAACGTCAGCGTGACCGACACTGTGCCCATGTACTTCATCAGGAAAACGGGCCGGGGTACGGCGCCGTTGATCTGGCTCACCGCCATCATCAGCGCCGCAATGGCGCAAAAGGCGTTGGAGAGGACCGTAAAGTAGCGAAACTGCTTCAACCCTCTGCCGATCTGCCAGGCCCCGTCCTTTCGGAAATGGGAGAGTATGACGGTGAACGTGGTTACGAATATCACCGCGTTGATGATAATGGAAGCGGTTCTCATACGATCGCCTCCCCGGGGGCTCTGCCGGGCTTCCCGGCAGTCCTGTTCGCCAGTACAGGCCTTGTCATGGTCGGTTCCGTCCTTTCCGTCTGTCGTTGCTGCTATATAGTAATAGAATAGCTTCTGTGCGCCGCAAGCCTGCGGCACGGCTCCGCTTCGCTCCTTTCAGGATGACAAAGGTCCCGGTGTCATACTGAGCGAAGTGAAGGATCTACCACATTTGAATGGAAAACCGTATTGCTGCTATTATAATGCAGAGGCAGGGATGATGGCAAGAGGCAGGCTGAACCCCAGCGGAGGGTTACAGCCTGCCTCTAAAAGACTTCAGCGCGCTGCTGACAATTACTTCTTCTCAGCCGGGGCCTCGTCGGCTTCCGCCTTGGCGGGCGCTTCCTTCTCCTCCTTGACGTTGTCAATCGCCTTGTTCACGACGTCGCGGACCTTCTTCTGGCCCTTGCGGGAGAATTCCACCACGGAATCGGCCTGCTCCACGATATGGTTGTTCGCCATCTCCTGGAACTCCTTCATCTGCTTCATGAACTCCTTCGGGGAAATGGCCGGCAGCTGCGGCAGTCCCGGCAGGGTCGGCACTTCGTCCGGCAGGCTCTCAGCGAAGGTATCCTGCATGTCCATCATGTACTCGAAGAACTTGTTCCACTGATCCTTGGCGTTGTCCATCGAGGTCTTCTGCATGTCCATGACCTGCTCGCAGAACTTATCCATGTTGGACTTGAAATCGTCGCAGGCTTCGTCGTTGCTGTTGTTGTTCTGCATGAACGGCATAGGGGGCATCATGGGCATCATGGGCAGCACAGGCAGCACGGGCATGCTGGGCATGGCGGGCATGTTCGGCATCATGGGCATCATGCCCTGGAACATGGGCATAAAGCTCTTGGGGGCGTTCTTTTTCTTGGTGGTCTTGCTCATATTGAAAACTCCTTCCATTAATGGCTCCACATATCTGCGGTAGGCCAGGTTAAACATTGTCGGGGTCGACTTGTGCAGACTGACGGGGATATTCTTGATGTCGAACTTCGTCAGCTTCAGGACCAGCTCCCTGAGTCCCGGAATCTTGAACAGCTTGGAGAACTTGCCCTCGTTCAAATCCGGGATGCAGGCGAACACTTCGGAGAGGATGTTGTAGGGGTCGCCCTCCAGCTCCTCCGGAATGCCCGCGCCCATGCTCGAATCCTCGCCCACCGGCGCCGGGACAAGCAGTATGTCGATCACCTTGCCGTCGATCCTGACGGGCTTGACGGAATAGCGGTTTCCCGTCACGCTCCCCGAGGCCAGCTTCTTGCCGTCCACCTTTCCGCCGGTGTTCAGCGGCATGGTCTCAACGATCACGCACTGGCTGGGCAGGTTGGTGTCCGCCAGCTTGCCGTCCGTGATAAACGCCTGGATCAGCGCCTTGCGCAGCACAGTCAGGCTGCCCGCGCCCTTATCGCTCATCTCCACGTACAGCACGGGGACGTTGTCGTGCAGGATCTTGTGGAACTCCGGCGTAACTCCGCAGGCCACGATACCCGGCTGGGACGTGACCGCCGTCTCGATGAGGCCAGCGTCGAACCGCACGCCCGCGTTGTTGACGAAGTACTGGTTGGAGCGGCCAATGCAGGTCAGGCTCCCGTCCTCGTTCACGCGCACCAGGTCGTGGGTGTTGAAGTATTCCTCGTCGTCGATCTTCTCCAGGGTGAAGAACACCTCGTCGCCCAGCTTGCCGGTGCTCATCGTCGGGGAGTTCAGCAGCAGCACACCGGTGCGCGGGCCTTCGGAGAGATCGTAGTAGCGGTTCTCCTCTTCCACGAGGATCTTTGCCTTGAACCCCGGCAGCAGGAAGCCGATGGCGTCGTCCTTGCGGTCCGTGGGGCAGAGCAGGCACGCGCCGCCCATCTCAGACAGCCCGTAGCCGTTGATGACGCGGGCGGTGGAGCCGCAGGACCTCAGGTAATCGTTGAACTTCTGCTTGAATTCGGGGGACAGGTATGTGCCGCCCATGAACACGATCTTCAGCTTGGATAGATCGATGTCGGGCATGGTCTTGAGCCAGGAATCCAGTATGGTCTTGCTGGTGAACAGCACGTTGATCCCGTAATGCTGGATCGCCTCCGAATAGCGCGGGTTGGTGGCGCCAAAGGGCAGGCTGACGATCTCCATGCCCAGGCCCAGCGGCGTATGCAGCATGTCCACCATCGCGTAGACCCAGGACATGTTCAGGGTCAGGTAGGTGATCATGTGCTTCGGGGCGTTCTTGAAATCCGGGTAGGTATCCTTGGCCTTCAGCGCACTCACCACGAAGGCGTTCATGGCCTTGTCGGTGAGGGGAACCGGCTTGTGCATGCCGCTGACGGTGCCGGTGGTGTGGAGGATGATGGGCGACTTGCCCTTGCCGTAGGTGACGGGGAACGCCTCGTACTTCTCCAGAAGGTCCTCCATCATCAGGCCGCCTTCCATGTCGCGGAACAGATCCTTGTTCATGTTCCGGATCATCTCCAGCACGGGAACGCCGAACTCCCCTCCCATCGGGCTCTGGAGCAGTATGATGTTGCGCAGCCCCAGCATTTCCCTGTCGCGAAGCAGGCGCTTCATCAGCTCGGGGAAGGCGTAATACTCGGAAATCAGCAGGTCCGTGATCTTCTCGCGCTCGATCATGCTGTGGATCTGCTTCTCGTCGTACAGGTCGAAGGGATAGATGAGGGACACGGACGCGCCGGCCATGTTCAGGCCGTAGAACGCGAAAACCGTCTCGGTGAGGGGCGTGCCGATCAGCGCCACCCGCGAGCGGTTCTTGGCGGTGATGTTGATGCCGGAAAACGCTTCTGCATAGCGCTCCCAGTAGCGGAACATCTGGCGGTAGGTGTACTGCCGGTAGCCGTCCGTGATGGCCACGCTGTCCAGGCGCTCCGCGCTGTAGGAATTCAATTCCTTGATGAAAGACCAGCATGCCTGGTCGATCAGTTCTCCGCTCTCAAGGCGCTGCATTGTCAAGGCAAGTTGTTCTTTTTCGCTCTTCTTCATAGGAAAACCCAAACGCCTCCTTTCTTTTGAAAAGCTGCCCTCTCGATCAGCGGCACACCTTCGCTCATCGGGCATACTTTTAACACCTGGTGGAATCCTTCGGTCTTCCACCCTGCGGGAAATCTAAATACACCTGTAATATCCTCAAATATATGTTATTACCAATTATATCCTACATTGCCACCAATGTCAACCAAGCATCAAAGTTAATTAAGTGTGTTCTGGCATGATTGGGGCCTGGCTGTTTTATTGTTGAACAAACATCACGAATGTGGTACAATGATAGACATGAACGAGAAACAGCTTATCGAGGTGTTCCAGTGGCTGCACCGCCATCCGGAGCTGGCCTTGGAGGAAACGGGGACAACGGAATATTTGAAAAATGCCCTCCTGGAGAAAGGGGTGCGGCTGCTGGACACCGGCCTTGAAACCGGCCTGATCGCCGTGATCGGAAGCGGTGAAGCCCCCGTAATCGCGCTGAGGGCCGATATGGACGCCCTGCCGATTCAGGAACAGACCTCCCTGCCCTACGCCTCCGGGACGCAGGGGGTCATGCACGCCTGCGGCCACGACTTCCACTCGGCCTGCATGCTGGGCGCCGCGCTGCTGCTGAAGGCGCGGGAAGGGGCGCTTTGCGGCACGGTGAAGGTCATCTTCCAGCCCGCCGAAGAGATCAACGCCGGCGCGGCGAAGATGATGGCCACCGGCCTGCTGGACGACGTGCGGCTGTTCCTCACCGGGCACACCTATCCCTGGTACCCGGCGGGCACACTGGGCATTCGACCGGGGCCGGTCATGGCCTCCGCCGACCGCTTTTCCGTTACCGTCAGGGGCAGAGGCTGCCACGCCGCCCATCCGGAACTGGGCGTCGACCCGATCCCCGCGCTGGGCGCGATCATCTCCTCGGTCCAGACCATCGTCAGCCGACAGGTCAACCCCTTCGACAGCGCGGTCGTATCCATCACCCGGGCGCAGGCGGGCACCACCTGGAACGTGACCCCTGAAACGGCGCTCATCGAGGGCACCGTGCGCGCCATGACGGAAGCGGTGCGCGAGCGCATCCGCGAAAGTCTGGAGCGGCTGGTCGTAAACGCCGCGAAAACCCACGGCTGTGAAGCGGCGTTTGAATACGAACGCGGCCCCTCCCCGGTGATCAACGACGCCGGACTCTGTGACCGGGCCGCGGTCGCCGCAAGGGAAACGGGTTTGCGCGTCGAGGTCAATCCCCCGTCCATGATCGCGGAGGATTTCAGCCGGTATCTGAAGCTCGCCCCCGGCGCGCTCTTCAGGATCGGCACCGGCGGCGGCTTCGACAACCATCACCCCGCCTTTACCGCCGATCCCACAGCGCTAATGCCCGCGGCACGCTTCTTCGCCACGCTGGCCGAGAGGGAGCTGTCGCGCCTGACGCAGGGAGTATGAATCAAATGGCCCATATAATATTGTTCTCAAATAAAAGCGAGACAAAAGATCCTTCGCTTCGCTCAGTGGGATGACACCGTGATGCTCGTCATCCTGAGCGAAGTGAAGGATCTTCTACATTTAAGGAAATACCGCACAATGCTCGCGGCCCATTAGCGGGTGAATTTCAGCCGCTTGCGGACTGCAAAAATCTCGATTACCCGCCAGGTAACCTTCGATTTTTGCAGTCCGCAATCGACTAAAATTCCCTACGCTACTGAACCACTCGATTATGCGGCATTTCCTTAAATTGAAAACAGTATCAGAACGTTGCAGAGGCTGTATCATAGCGAATACCACCGTACAAAACAACTGCAGGGGCGCCGTTGCGGCACCCGCCCGGGAACAAACATGTCGTTGATCCCGGCGGGCGGCGCAACGCCGCCCCTGCAATTGCATTTCCTGCGTATGTTTATGCTTCTTGAGGCCGCCCCTGTACATTGCCGTCGCCCGGCTTCCTCCGTCAGGCCAGCATCCGCATGATATTGGCGCACAGCGTGGCCAGCGGCGTACCGACCACATAGCCCATCAGCGCCATCAGGATGCCCACCGGCACCAGCGAGCCGGAGTAGGAGCCCGCCAGCACCGGCGCGGAGGCGGTTCCCCCGATGTTGGCCAGGGAGGCGACCCCCGCGGTGAACAGGTCGAGCTTCAGCAGCTTGCAGAACACCAGCATCAGCAGCGCATGGACCGCCAGCACGATGAAACCGGTGAATATCCACGCCGGCGCGTCGCCCAGCTCCGCCAGGCTCGCCCGGGAGGCCAGCAGCCCGATCACTGCGTAGAGCAGCAGGTTCGAGACCTCGCCCGAACTGGCAACCCTGCCCAGGGGCGTCACCGCGCAGATCAGCGACACGGCGGTCACAAACAGCACCGTCCAGGTGGCTTTATCGGAAAAGCCCGTCCAGCCATACAGCTTCGCTCCCACGTTCGTGGCGACGGCGCTGACCAGGAAGGCGCAGCCGATGAGCAGCAGCAGGCTCTGGAGCGTGGGCGGCTGGGTGTTCAGCTTCGCCACATCCGAGAGGCGCTGGGAGATCTCGTCCAGCCGGGTGGTGTCAGCATGGGTCCACCGGTTGAACCAGGGCGCCAGCTGGATGGCCCAGAGCAGGAACATCACCCACAGCGAATAGTCGATGGAGTCGATCACCAGCGCATAGCCCATGTCCGCCTCGGCGATGTTCAGCGCCGCCTGTACAGCCACCATGTTGCCGCTGCCGCCGATCCACGACCCGCACAGCGCGCCCAGGCCCTTCCAGGCGTCGCTGCCGATGAAGCGCTTCATGACCAGGAAGGCGACGATGAAGCCGAGCATGATGGTCAGCGTCGCGGAGAAGAAGCCCAGCAGCATCCTCGGCCCCAGGCGCAGCACCTTGCGGATGTCGCAGCGCAGCAGCATCGAAAAGACCATCGCGTAGGTCAGGTTGTTCTTCAGCGCGTCGTAGGCCGGCTTCGTCTGGCCCAGGTCCCAGGCCTTCACCGTACACAGCAGCATCGCGACCAGGTAGCACAACACGATGGAGGGCACGTATTTGAAGAACTTCTTCAGCGCGCCCCCCGCCTTCTTTTCCAGCGTCACCAGCACGCCTGCCATGAACAGCAGCGTGGCGACATAGGTAAACCCATTGGTGATCATACCACGTCCCCCCCTCCGTTCTCTGAACACTTCACCGTCCAGACCCAGTCCCGCCCCCTGACACGAGCGCGGCAGTCTTAGACCCGTTCCCCCAGATAGTCATGGACGGCTTCCACCAGCTCCGCGCTCCAGAAGCTCCCCTCGTGGGGCGCGTCCGGAACCCGGTACATCGTCGCGTCGTGCCCGCATTCCAGCAGCCTGCGATACAGCCGCTCGCTCTGGCGGTAGTTGACGACAGAATCCCCCGTCCCGTGCAGCAGCAGGAACGGAGGCAGCGCCCTGCCCGGCGACACATGCCGCATGGGGCTGATCAGCCGCATCCGCTCCCGCGCCGCTTCGTTCAGCGGGAACCCGCACAGCTTCGCGAAGATGGTGTCCGGATCGTCCTGCATGCCGGCATAGTCCTCGTCCGCCATGGCTTCGAGGTCGGCGGGCCCAAAGCAATCCACCACGCATTTCACCGCGTCGGATTCCCCGGCGTATTCCTCCGTCTCAAAGCGCGGGTCGCCCGCGGTCAGGCCCACCAGCAGCGCCGTGTTTCCGCCGGAGCTGGTGCCCCATACGGCGACGCGCCCCGGATCGATGCCATAGTCCCCCGCGTGGGCGCGCAGGAAGCGGATCGCCGTCTTTACATCCACCAGGAAGGCCGGCGCCATAAACCCATCCAGACAGGAACGGTGCCCCACCGTCGCCACCACATAGCCCTTGCGCGACAGCTCGGAAAGCTGTGGGATCTCCGCACCCCGATCGGGCGTCGTCCAGGCGCTTCCTTGAACAAAGACGATCAGCGGATACTCGGCCTTTCCTAGCGTGTCCTGGTGCTGGTTCGCCCACGGGCGCAGCAGGTCCAGCGTGCAGCCGGGCCGGTCGGCATAGGGAATATTCATATCGATCCGGGAAAAGCCCTCCAGCGCAGGGTTCAGGGGAAGGGATCTGATTTCAGAACGGCTCATATCTGCGTCGCCTCCTATCGGTTTCACCGGGCCTGACGGTATTGGATTGTCGCAGGTCTATTTTATCATATAACAGGCGCTTAATAATCACAGGAGTGCTTTAATAATGTGTCAACTGCGTAATATCAGGCGCAACCACGCCGCGCGTCGCCCGCCTTCCCTCAGCCCGGGAGGGCTGTTGGAAATTGACATGGTTTCAACCGCGGGGGTTGATTATACCTCCATTTTTCGGTATGCTATAAGGTGACGGAATCGAAATCACGCCACCGGCCTGACCCGATGGCGCTGAATAGCACAGACACGGAGGGACAAATGATCAGGAATATCGTCTTTGACCTGGTGGGCGTCGTCATGCGCTTCGACACAGAGGGCTACTACCGGCTCCACGACATCTCCTCCACGGATCAGGACATCCTCCAGCGCGAGGTGTTCCGGTCCCTGGAATGGGCGATGCAGGACCGGGGCACCATTTCGGAGGAGGACGCCATAGCGGCCATCTGCCCCCGCGTGCCGGCGCGCCTGCACACGGCCGTGGGCGACTTCATCCGCCGGCAGAACCGCGACATCCTGCCGGTGCCGGGCATGGAAAAACTGCTGCGGGATTTGAAGGACGGCGGGCGCCGCCTGTTCCTGCTCTCCAACACCAGCAGGGCCTTTCACCGCTTTCGCGCCCGGGTGCCGGGAACAGAGCTCTTTGAGGGCACGCTGATCAGCGCCGACGAGGGGCTGGTGAAGCCCGACCCGGCGATATTCCGGCTGGCGTGCAAGCGGTTTGGCATACTACCGTCCGAATCCGCCTTCATCGACGATACGCCGATCAACGCCGAGGCCGCCCTGTACATCGGCATGAAGGCCTTTGTCTTCAACGGGGATGTGGGGCTTCTCAGGGCGTGGCTGGAGGAGACCTAAGCGATATCCCTCAGCACGAGGACCAGGTTGTTCAGGTTCATGGAATAGGTATAGCGCGCCTCGTCCGCCATGCGCATGGCCAGGCGAATGCCCAGGCCCTCGCCGCCGCCGTGCTCGACGTGGGCGACGGGGTCGAAGGCCGTGCAATCGTCCCTGAAGCGCAGCGTCCAGCGCCCATGCTTCACCTGCAGGCGGATAGAGAGCCGGTTTTTCCCGTCCGCTGCGAAGCCATGGCGGGCGATGTTGCCGCCCATCTCCTCCACGCACAGCGCCAGGTGGGCGGCGAGGCGCTCGCTGCCGCCGTGGGCGCGGCAGAAATCCGACGCTGACCGGGAGTAGGCCATCATCGCGTCCATGTCCCGCAGGATCGCTTCATACCGATCCCGTTCGGGCACGCCGAAGTCGTCCCGGAGCAGCAGTATGTCCTCCGCCCGCCAGGTAATGCCGCCCTTTTTCAGCCACACGTAGCCCAGGATGCCCGCCAGCGAGATCGCCTCGCCCACGGCAAAGTAGAGCCATATCCCGTTCAGGCCCGTCAGCCTGCCCAGCGCGAAGGCCGCCAGCGTCGGCACCACCGCGTTCGCCATCACGGAAATCACTTCCATCAGTCGTACGCGCCCGGTGCCCTGGTAGCAGTTGCGCAGGCCGTTGCTCAGGCAGCAGGGGATCAGCCCCAGCGCGAACATCCGCAGGCCCGGTATCGCCAGGGCCTTGCTCTGCGCCGCGCCGGGAACGAACAGGTTCGCCAGCGGCTGGGCGAAGGCCATCAGCAGCGCCATCGCCGCCACGCCCAGCACCACCGCCCAGCGCGCGATCAGCCGCAGCAGCTCCGAAAGCCCCCCGCGGTCCTCCTCGTTGTACAGCACGCCGGATAGGGTCAGTGCCACGCCGCCCATGCCCGTGCTGATGCAGTTTGCCGCGTTGGTGATGGAGGTGATCAGCGCGTAGGCCGCCACCGCCGCCTTGCCGCCCAGATCCATCAGCAGTCTGTTCACCGCGAACACCAGCGCCACCGTGGACGCCATGCCGAACACCGTGGGCAGGCCGCCGGCCGCCAGCTCCCGGATCTTGCGCCACTGGATGCCCTTTACGCTGAACGTGAACACGCAGTTCTTCGACAGGAAATAGCTGCCCCCGATGATCATGGCCACATAGTAGCTCAGCGCCGAAGCCAGGCCCATGCCGAACATGCCCCCGTGGAACACGGCCACGTTCAGCCAGTCCAGGGCCACGTCCGCCACGGTCATGCCCAGCACGGCGGCGATCAGCAGGTTTCCCTGCCCCGCCATCTGCAAGAACGGCACCAGGACCAGCGCCCCCATCGATGCCGGCGCGCCGATGACGAAGCCCGCCATGTAGCTGCTGGTATCCGCAAGCAGCACGGGCTCCCTCGCGCCCAGCATCCGCGCCAGCGGCACCCGCAGGAGCGCCACCAGCAGCGTGAACACCAGCGAGAGCGCCGCCGCCAGGGCCACGGAGGAGGAATAGCCCACGTCCGTCTCCAGCCGGTCGCCCCGGCCCAGGGATTTGCCGCACGCCACCTGGGCCCCGGCGCACAGCATGCTGCCGATGGCCCCGATGATCAGCAGAACCGGGCCCGCGAGCCCGTAGGCCGACAGCGCGCCCTCGCCCAGGAAGCGCCCGATCATCAGGTTGTCGATGAGCAAACACAGCGATACCGTCAGCGCGGAGAGGATCTGCGCGGCCAGCATCTGTCCAACCAGCTTCTTTATCATGGCTTCATGATCTCCATCGTCTTTTTTCTGCGTTCGTGTTTACAGGGGAATAAACATCATTCGCCTGTTCTTATTTCCTCCGGGTTGATTATAACGGCCTGCTCACGCATTTGTCAATCACGATTTGCGCGTCCGGGACGCGGCCGCATTCCGAGCGCCGTGTGACGGTTCTGTAACGCATGACGCGCTATACTGTTCCCCGTCAGGAACAAACGACAATCGAGGAGGCAACGAATATGAGGAAGACACTTTGCGCGCTGGTCGCGCTGGCGATCATGCTCTGCGGCTTTGCGATGGCCGAGGCCATCCACCCCATGGACAACGCGCCGGACCTGAACAACGGCACCTACCCCGCCGCCTTCAAGCAGGATCAGCTGGCCGACGGAACCGTGAAGGAGATGCACAGCTACACCATCGACCGCTACGCAAAGGACGACATCGCCAACGTGGCCGTGGGCGACACGCTGTTCATCGAGGGCAAGGAAGTGGCGATCACCGCAGTGGAATGGCAGGACAAGGAGACCGTGCTCATCAACGGCGGCTACGACAACGGTGGCTACACCATCGAGTGGTACGACCCGGACCCCGATTTCGAGGAGCCCAACATCTTCAACGCCTGGATGAGCGTCGCGGACAACGACTACCACACCTTCACCGAATACGGTGTGGGCGACTACGAGATGGACCCCGAGATCACCTTCGTGGACAGCTGGGACATCGACGCCAAGCCCGTCACCGTCACCGGCGCGGAGGAAGTGGCGAAGGCCATCGCCGCGGCGGACGGCCCCTCCTTCTTCGAGTACAACACCGAGGTCACCCTGAAGGACGGCAGGATCGTCGAGATTCACCGCGACTTCATACCGTAAAGCCTGTATTTATACGATATTCAATCAAAGAATTGAGAAGATCCTTCGCTTCCCCCGGGATGACACCGTTCTGTCTGTCATCCCGGGCGGGGCGAAGGATCTTACTGTTTGTTCGTTCGGTATTCAGCAATACAGTCCGGCGGCCTCGGCTGTTTTTTGAGGCGCGTCTTACTCCGCTTTATCCAGGGCCGAACAGCCGCGCCCATACAGGACCTGCGTGCCGTAGGTCCACTTTCCGTCCGGGCCCTGCGCCAGCGCGGGGATGTCGATGGGCAGCCTGCCGGGCATGTCCCCGTCCCCGAAGATCGCGCACAGCGCGGCGGGGACGTTGGCGTTGTACGCGCCCGCGTTCCCGGAGCCCTCGGCGCGGGCGGCGGGGTCCACGCCGAAGCCCGCCGACAGGTACGCGCACACGATGGCGTCCGCGTCCGCAAACCGCGCCGCGTCCACGGGCAGGTTGTCGCTGAGCAGCACGAACCTCGCGCCGCCCCCGTGGGCGTCCTCCAGCGCCCTGCGAACGCCCTGCACCTGCGGGTTGTCGTCCTGGAGCCTCTCCAGGCCCGCGCCGACATTGTCGAGGCACACCACGACGTCGGCGGCCCTGACGGCCCCGGCGAGTTCGTCGGTGTATGCCAGCTCCCCGCTGTCGTAATAGCGGTCGATCACGATGGCGGTGGAAGCGTCCCCGTCGCCCGAGGTCTCCCCGGTGATGCGGTTTTCAATCCGCGCATCAGGGTCGATGAAGCCGCCCTCCATAAGCCGCTCCAGCGCGTAGCAGATGGGCGTGTTGTCCGTATCCGTGCGGCCGAGGATTACGATTCTCCCGCCCCTGATCGGCAAAATCCCATCGTCCTTCAGCAGCGTGACCGCCTGCCGGGCGGTTTCTTCCTCCACCGCGTGATGGGCCTCGGAGCCGACGATCCTTTCGGCGGCCTCAAGGCGCTGTTCCGCCGGGGTCGCGTCCAATTCCAGGAGGCCGTGCCTTTCCTTCAGGGTGAGTATCCGGCGCAGGGAGGCGTCGATGCGATCTTCTTCGATCGCGCCGTCCTCGACCAGCGCGGCGATGCCTGCGATATAATCGTCGTAGTACTGCGCAGCGTCCTCGCCGGTCAGGTCCGTGGGCAGCAGCAGTATGTCGCAGCCCGCGTCGATGGCTGCCCGGGCTACCTGCACGTCGTGCGCCACAGTGGCAAAGTCGCCGGTGAACAGCTGCGCGCCGGTGTCCGGCTCGGTGACGAACTGCTGCATCTCGAGGGCGTCCGTCATCACCACGCCGTCGAATCCCAATTCCTCGCGGAGCATCCCGATGATGATTTTCGGCGACAGCGTGGCGGGCAGGAAGCCCCTGGTGACGCCGTCCGCCATCAGCTGTTCGTCATCGATCAGCGGGAACGTGGTCGCCGAGGTCATCACCATCTCCGCGCCGTTTTCAATGGCCGCCCGGAAGGCGGACAGCCCGTTCTGCGCCAGCTGTTCCTCTGTCAGCCATATGGAGGTGGGATAGTCGCTGCCGTCACCCGCGCCGGGAAAGTGCTTGAAGCAGGTGATCACGTTGCTCTGGCCCACGCCTCCGGCGAAGGCCAGGCCGAGCCGGGCCACCGTCTGTATGTCGTCGGAGAACACGCGGGTGCTCATGCCCGGGTCCGCCAGGTCCGTGATGACGTCGATGCAGGGGCCCAGGTTCACGTTGATGCCCAGGGCCTCCAGCTCCTCCCCGAATACCTCGCCGATGGCCCGGGCGTTCTGCCCGGCGGCCTCGCCGGTGGCGCCGATGGCCATGCTGCCCGTGCCCCGGGTGCCCATGGTCAGCCGCGCCACGGAGCCGCCCTCCTGGTCCGCGGCCACCAGATACGGTATGGCCCGGTCCGCGCCCAGGGTGTTGTTGCGCTGCAGGTCGTCGATCAGCCGCAGGGTCTGCCCGGCGCTTTCGATGTTCGAGCCGAACAGGATCACGCCGCCATACGGATGTCGGCGCAGCGCCTCAGCCAGCGCCGGCTGGGCGGACAGGTCCGTCACCTTTTCGCCGTCCCAGGCGCGCAGTGCCGGCATGATCATCTGCGCGACCTTCTCATCGAGGCTCATGGAATCGATCAGCCCGTCCACAGGCGACCCGGCGTTCGCGGCGTTGCCCATGGCCAGCGTGTAATCCCGCAGGTTCTCCCAGGCCGGGCGGGTCAGCGGATCGCGCATGGCCGCGTCCATCCCGTCGGCCACGCCCGCGTCCTCAAACGCGCCGCGGTTGGCGTCGTAATCCTCCAGGCAGTCGTCCAGCAGGGCGCGCACGGCGTCGAAGTTTTCCCGGAACAGCGCCTGCCCGTCTCCGTCCATCGCCTCGAAGGCGGCCAGCATGTTGGCGCGCACAGGCGCAGCGTCCAGGGCGTCCAGCCGGTAGGCCCGGGCGAAGGCGCACACCTCGCTGGCCGCGATCGCCAGCTTGAGGGACGCGCCCGCCGTCCCCGTCTCCAGGCCCGCGACCACCGAAAAATAGCCCTCCGCGAATTCTTCCGCCGTGGGCGCCTGCGCCGGATCAGACTGCGCCTCCCCGGGGGCCGGATCGACGGCGGGGCTGTTGACCTCTCCGCATGCCCCCGCCGTAATCACCAGCGCCAGCACCAGCACCAGGGCCAGCAGGACGATGCGCTTTGCAATACTCTTCATGGCGTGTTCCTCCCCGTTCATCATCATTTCATGCAAAATGCCTTACAGTGCTTTGTCCGTTCAGGGACCGACAAAGTTGCCTCCAAAATAAAAAATAACAATTCATACCCGTTCCGATTCAGGATATGAACATTTGCGCATATATATAATTAGTATTCTCAGTCCCGGAGCGCCGACAGGAGCTTTTCCAGCATGCGCCCCGACGCTGCCAGCACCGACTGTATGCCCGCCTTCGTCAGGCCCTCGTAGTGCATGCCGGCTTCCACCACGACGGGGGCGAATCCGCATTCGGACAGCGCCGCCGCCCAGGTTTCGCTGATCGCGGCGTCCCGGTGGCCGGGGAACTGGGTGGTCGCCGTTTCCACGCCGGGCATGGCGACGCTGACCGCGCCGATGTGCGGCCGGTCGCCGCCGTAAACCGAAACGTGGACGCCCTCGGCGAACACCAGCGCCTCGGCGACGATCGCCTGTCCCAGGCAGTCCTCCGACAGGCGCATGCGTTTGATCTCATCAGCCATGGCCATTCGTCCCCGGCCACTCATAGCCGTCGACCTCCAGTTCAAACTGGCCGAGTATGCGCCCGACGGTATGGGCGGTGCATTCCTCGACTGTCGAGGGCCTTCGGTAGTAGGCCGGCACGGGCGGCAGGATCACCGCGCCCAGCCGGCTGGCCTCGTACAGGTTGCGCAGGTGAACGGTGGACAGCGGCGTCTCCCGCGCCACCAATACCAGCTTCCTGCGCTCCTTCAGGCACACGTCCGCCGTGCGCAGCAGCAGGTTGTCGCTGTAGCCCGAGACGATGCCCGCCACGGTCTTCATGCTGCACGGCACGACGATCATGCCCATGGTCCTGAACGAACCGCTGGCGATACACCCGCCGATGGCGTCGATGTCGTGCCACGCGGCGGCCATCGCCTTCAGCTGTTCGACGGTGGTGTCGCACTCCGCCTCCAGCGTCATCTCCGCGCCCTTCGTCATCACCAAATGCGTCTCCACCTCGGGATGGCGCCGGTTCAGCTGTCTCAGCAGTTCCACAGCCAGCGGCGCGCCGGACGCGCCGCTCATGCCCACGATCAAACGCTTAGCCATGCAGCCACTCCTCCGGGTCGAGCGCCATGAACGGCGCGCGAATGAATCGGTCCTTCTGGTCAAAGGGAACGGTGCAGTCGAATATGGTCTTGCAGGAGATGCCCACATCCCGTATGGACGGGCTGTATTCCGGGCTGGAGCTGGGGTCCAGCGGATGGCAGCGCACGCCGGGAATCGTGATGATGTCCCGGTCCCCCTGGAAGCGGGTGTTCATGGCCCAGAGCACGTCGTCGGTGTCGAAGATGTCCACGTCCTCGTCCACCAGGATCACGTGCTTGAGCTCCGGGAACGCCGAAAACGCCAGCATGGCCGCCTGCCGCTGCTTGCCCTCGTCGGTGCGCACGGTCTTCCTGCACTGGAGGATGGCCATATACTTGCCACCGCCCGAGCGATGGGCGTACACATTGGTCACCTTGCCGGGCAGCGCGCGGTCGATCAGGCTGAATATGCTGGCCTCGGTGGGCAGGCCCGCCATGTTCACGTGCTCCTCGCTGGGGCCGATGCAGGTCTGCATGATGGGGTGTTCCCGATGGGTCACGGCCTTCACCTTCAGCAGCCAGCACTCGTGGCTGGCCCTGCCGTTGTAGCCGGGGAACTCCGGCATGGCGTAGCCGGTATGGGAATTCTGGTCCTCCACCACGTGGTTGCTGCCGGGCAGGATCTCGCCTTCGATCACGTACTCGGCGTTGGCGATGGCCTGCTCGTTCACCGTGAGGCACTTCACCATCTTCACCGGCTCGCCCCGCAGCGCCCCGGCGATGGACAGCTCGTTGAAGCCCAGCGGCGTGGTCGGCGGCTCGAAGCAGGAGCACACCGACACCGCGGGATCGACGCCGATGGACACCGAAATGGGCAGGGGCGCGCCCAGCTCCGTCGCCCGCTCGGCCATCGCGCCGATGTGGCGGCTGCCCGGCTGGAGGAAGATGGACAGCTCGTCCTTCGACTGGATGCACATTCGGTGGATGGTGACGTCGGAAAGGCCGGTGTCCGGATGGGTGGCGTAGCACATGCCCAGGGTGATGTAGGGCCCGGCGTCCAGCGGCGTGTTGGTCGGCGCGGGGATCAGCCGGTTCAGGTCGAAGCCCGCGTCCGTCGCCAGGTGCACCACCTGCTGGCACGGCGCGGGGCCCTCCGTCAGCTCGGGCATGACGGGATGCTCCGCGCAGCGGCGGATGACGTGGGCCAGCTCCTCCTTTTTGCAGCCGAACAGCCTCGCCACCCGCGCCCGGGAAGCCATCACGCCGATGGCCACGGAAGCCTCCGGGTGGCCCTTGACGTTGTGGAAGATCATCGCGGGGCCGTCCACGGTCGTCGGACGCCGCACGGTGCCGCCCGCGCCCACGTAGCGGTACACGCCCGAGAGCTGGGCGGAGGGGTCCACCTCCACGTGGGTCTCAATCAGCTGCCCCGGTATCCCCCTGAGCATGTCCAGCGCGTCGCGCAGGCTGGTGATCTTCCGGTCCATATTCCAACCTCCCGTTTTTCATTTGCAGATCGCGTCGATCCAGTCCAGCACCTCGCCGGGATAGTCCGCGTCGCAATGGGGCTGATCCCACACCAGGGCGTAGTCCACGGCATGACCGGCGTTTTGCAGCCGAAGGGCCAGCGTCATGGAGACGGTGAAGGCGGTGTCGGCGTCGGACGCGCCCACGCGGATGCGGAAGCGCCGCGCCTTCTTCCCCCGGCCATCGTCGATGTAGTTCATGGGATTGAACACCCGGATGCGTTCCAAGAGCTTATCGTCGCCCAGGATCTCGTCGTAGCCTGGCTTGTACAGCGCCGCCTCCTGGGGAAAGTCCGCCGCCAATGCGCCGATGGCCGCCCCGATCTGCCCGTCAAAATGGCGGTTGGCATGGGTGCCATCGCCAAACACATCGTTCTCGCCGCTGTCACAGGTCAGCTTGTCGAAGGATGTGCATGGCTTCATGCGCCGGCGATGGTTCAGCACGTAGGTGTCCAGGTCGGCGATCGCCGCCCGGGAGCCGTCCCAGCTGAGCCACGCCCGCTTGTCCGTCCCCTGGCGGGTCTCCATGGGCAGCTTCATCTCGTTGAACGGCACGCCCCTCGGCGGGCGCAGCATCATCTCGCCCACGGTCAGGCGCTTCTGCGCGACGCCGCCGGCGTTCGGGCCCACGTGGTGCAGGTCGGGATTGTCGGGCTTTTCGGGCTTCGCGGGGGCCTGGAAGGTGTAGTTGCCGGCGATGTAGTCCGCCGCGCCGTCTCCCTTCTTCTTCAGAAACTTCGCCGCGGACGCGCCCAGCAGGGCCATCAGGTAATCGTAGAAGCCGCCGCTTCGACCGTCGGGGTTCAGCGTCAGCGCCGCGCCGGTGGCGGGATGGCGCAGGTTCAGCCCGTTCACGTAGTCGATATAACGGGCGGCCAGCGCCTTCGACAGCGCCGCCTTGAAGGGCGTCATGGTCTCAGCCATGCCCGCCGGGGAATCCTCGCAGGTCGCGTCCGCGCCGAAGCACCACTCGTAGGCCAGGTCGGCGTGCTCCAGGTCGATGATCGGGCAGTAGATCTGTGAGGCGAACATGGCGTCGCTCTCGTCCATGAAGGCCCCGGCCTCCCGCAGGTAGTCCTCGTAGTCCGGGTGGTCGCCGGTCACGCCCAGTAGCGCGCTCATGGCCCCGCCGGCGCTGACGCCGCAGGAGATCATCCGGTCCCAGTCCCCCGGCAGCGCGCCGCGGTTGTGGCGCAGGAACCGCACGGCCATCTTGGTATCGACCAGCGTGACGGGCGCCTTGCCCACCGGTTCCCCCGCCGCGTTGCGGGATTCCCGGCCCCGGCAGCCCGCGGTGACGTAGACCATGCCGCGCCCGATGTACTTTTCCCCGTCGCAGCGCGGGCCGCCCAGCCACTTGTGTGGCATCTGCATGTAGCCCGCCGCGTTGGTCTCGAACAGCACCGGCGCTGTCCGGGCGGTATAACCGCAGCATTCCCCCGCCGGGTTCACCGTGCCGTCGGCGTTCATATAGGCCTTCGGTGCGTAGACCGACAGCCGCTGGAAGGCGGGCGCATCCGCCCTGGGGCTGTAGAGCACGTCCTCCAGGCACCAGCAGCCGTACTTTTCATCGAAGAACCACCTGTCCCGGCAGTCGGCCAGCTCCATGGTATCGTTGACGATATTGATTATAGCATTGTTCATGGCATATGTCACCCCCTGAGCATATTATTTCAGAATCGCCCAAATGGCGAAATGACAGCCCGCTTTGACGCCGCGGAACCCCTCCGGCCCTGCTGCCGGCAGGCCCACCTCCCCTTTCAGGGGAGGCTCTGTCTATGCAGCTGCAACGGCAGCGCTTCTCCTGAGAGGAGAGGCGCCGGGCAAAGTGAGTCGAAGGGTTCCGGACAATCCGGCGCTCTGAGCAGTAACGGCGGTCTGTTTACGCCGCGGCCCTCTCCTCCTTGCGCCTGTTGGCGGCGATGGCCCGGCGCTTGATCTGGAAGGCGTCGAACCACATCACCAGCAGCATGATCGCGCCCTTGGCGATGTACTGGTAGTAGGTGTTCAGGCCGGCCAGCTGCATGCCGTTGGTAAGCAGGCCCATGATCAGCACGCCCGCGATGCAGTTGGCGATCTTGCCGTCGCCGCCGCGTACGGAGACGCCGCCCACCAGCACGCCGGTCAGCACGGTGATCTCGGTGCCGGCCGCGGTGGAGGCAGCCGCCGCGCCCACGCGGCTGGTGAGGATCAGCGCGCCCAGGCCGCAGAAGAAGCCCGCGATGCAGCCGATGGCATACTTCATGCGCTTGACGTTGATGCCCGCCAGCCGCGCGGCGTTCTCATTGCCGCCCAGGGCGAACACATAGCGGCCGAAGTAGGTGCGGTCCATGACGATGCTCATCACGACGCCGAACACCACCATGATCAGCGTGGCGTAGGTCAGGGACGGGTGCAACACGGTGCCCTGGCCCAGCACCTTGAAGGACGCCGGCAGGCCGGAGATGGTCTTGGAGTTGGTGATGACGTAGGCCACGCCCTGGTACACGGTGCTCAGGCCGATGGACACGAAGATGCGGGGCAGCTGCAACAGCTGCTCCAGCAGCGTGCCCAGCGCGCCGAAGCAGACGGCTGCCAATATGGTAATGATGCAGGCGACGAACACCGGTACCCCGGCCAGGATCATCATGGCCGCCATGACGCCGCAGATGGACATCATGTAGCCCACAGACATGTCCAGGCCGCCGGACATCATGATCAGCGCGATGCCGTAGGTGGCGATGATGATGTAGGCGTTCTGATTGAGTATGTTCAGAAGGTTCGTCAGCGTCAGGAAGTTGTTGCTGGTAAAGGAGAAGATGATGCAGATGACCACCAGCAGCACCCAGGCCAGGTTTTTCCGGCCGAAGTCAACGATCTTTTTCATGTGTATATCCCCCTCTATTCACATGCCAGAGGCCAGTTCGAGAACCCTGTCCTGGCTGAATTCGTCCTTTTGAAGCTCGCCCGCCACGACGCCCTCGTGGAGCACCACGATGCGGTCGGACATGCCCAGCAGCTCCTCCATCTCCGAGGAGATCATCAATATGCTCTTGCCTTCCTCCACCAGCCGGTTCATCAGCAGGTAGATCTCCCGCTTCGCGCCGACGTCGATGCCACGGGTGGGCTCGTCGAAGATCAGCACGTCGTTCTGGGCCGCCAGCACCTTGGCCACGACCACCTTCTGCTGGTTGCCGCCGGACAGGTTCTTCACCTGCTGCTTGACGGAGGGCGTCTTGACGTCCAGGGTCCTGACGTAGGTCCCGGTCAGCTCGTCGGCCTTTTTGAAGTCGATAAAGCCCATCCTGCTGATTTTCTTCATGCTCATGATGGGGATGTTCCACTCGATGGTGTATTCCAGGAACACGCCCTCGTTCTTGCGGTCCTCGGGCACCAGGCCGATGCCCGCCACCACGCCGTCGGCGGCGGAGGCGGCCTTCATGGGCCTGCCGTTGACGATGATCTGCCCCGAATCGGGCTTCACGTCGCCGCAGAGCATCTTGGCCAGCTCCGTCCTGCCCGCGCCCACCAGCCCGGCCAGGCCCAGGATCTCGCCCTTTTTCAGCTCCAGGTTGATGTGGAAGTCGCCGTTGCCGGTCAGGTCCTTCACCTGCAATACGGGCGCGCCCAGCTTCACGTTTCGCTCCGGGAACTTCTCGGTCAGCTCCCGGCCGATCATGTACTTGATCAGGTCCTGCTTGGTGATATCCGCCACGTTGCGGGTCACCACATACTGGCCGTCCCGGAATACCGTCACCCTGTCGCACAGCTCGAACAGCTCTTCCAGGCGGTGGCTGATGTAGATGATGGCCACGCCCTTTTCCTTCAGCCGCCGCACGATGCGAAACATGTTCTGCACCTCGGCCATGGGGATGGAGGCGCTGGGCTCGTCCATGATGAGCAGCTTGCAGTTCTTTACCACAGCCTTGGCGATCTCAACGATCTGCATCTGGGCGGTGGAGAGCATCTGCACCTGGGTGCTCACGTCGATCTTCACGCCCAGGTCGGCCATGACCTCCTCGGCCCGCCTGCGCATCTCCCTGAAATCCGGCATGAACCGCCCGCCCAGCTTCTCGCCCAGGAAGATATTCTCCATGATGCTCAGCGAGGGCACGAGATTCAATTCCTGGTACACCACGCCCACGCCGGCGTCCCTGGCGATGGAGGGCGTCAGGCGCTCGTAGGGCTTGCCATCGATGACGATTGTGCCGCTGTCCGGGTTGATGGCCCCGGCGATGGTCTTGATCACGGTGGACTTGCCCGCCCCGTTTTCGCCGATCAGCGCCAGGATCTCGCCGTACTCCACGTCGAAGGACACGTTGTCCAGCGCCACGACGCCCGGATAGGTCTTGGTCACGTTCTTTACCTCAAGAACCTTTGCCATATCCATTTTCCTTTCGTCTGTCTTATGAAATGAGACTTTCCGGGAAAGCCTCGGAAAGTCTCGTCATTCCGCCGGTACGGATCAGTTGGCCGGGAAGTAGTTGCCGATGGTCTCGGGGGTGATCTTGATGCACTCCTCGGAGTACACGGAATCCACCACGCGGTCCATCCAGGAGCCGTCCATCAGGTTGTAGCAGGTCATGGGGGTGCCCTCGCCCAGCATCACGGTGCCGCGCAGCACGGACTCGCCGGAGGCGGACTCGATGACCTTGTTGCGGATGAACTCGGCGGTATCGATGGTGAACACGGCGAACTCGTCCTTGTTGATGGCGCCGTTGATCATCGCGGCCTCGTTCGCGCCGGCGCCCTGGTCGGTGCCATAGGTCAGGATGGCCTTCAGGTTGGGATGGTTCATCAGCTCCATCTCGGCGTAGTTCTGGCCGGCCACGGAGCCGTCGGCCTGAGTAGTCTCATGCTCCTCGACGATGGTGACCTTCTTGTTGATGTCGGCGATGGTGCGCAGTCCGTCGCAGCGGGCCACGGCGTCCTCGTTCTCGGAATTGGTCAGCAGCGCGACCTCGATGGAGCCGTCCTCGGCGTCCGGGAAGGTGGCGTCGATCCACTCGGAGGCCAGCTCGGCCTCCACCGCGCCGGATTCGTACTGGCTGATGGAGATGCACACGTCCGCGGCGTCCTTGTTGTCCAGCACCGTGCCGATGACGATGATGAACGCGCCGCTCTCGCGGGCCTTGATCAGGGTGTCGGTGATGGAGGAAGCGTCCACCACGAAGCAGATGATGTAGTCCATGCCCATGGAGACGAAGTTCTCGACGGTCTGGATCTGGGTCTGGGCGTTGCCGGCGGCGTCAGCGACGCTGTACTCCATGCCCCGCTCTGTGAAGTAGGCTTCCATCTGGTTGGACATGTCGGTAAAGAACTCGGAAGACATCATCAGGGCGGAAAAGCCCACCTTCTTGCCGGTCAAGTCAGCGCCGGAGGTCTCCGCCATCGCGGAAACAGACAGGGACAGCAGCATGGCAACCGCCAGCAGGATACCGAGGATCTTCTTCATAAAACAATTCCTCCATTTCGCTATATTCTGCGGGTCGATCCGCAAAGGAAACCTTGTCGCAAAGTGACCGTCAACCGGTTCAACTTTGATCGGCTTCATTATAGCAAAATGGAGAAATCAGCTGCAATTCTTTATTTTTCCGGGTACGATTCCAGAATGGAATCATGTTGTCCCGTCCTCCGCCTCGAACAGGCTGATGAAATACCGGGCGTATTCGGAAAGCGGCTCGTGCTTCAGGCAGGCGATGTACACCTCGGCGGTCACGGCGGGGCGGATGGGCACCACGGCGTACTCGGTGCCGCTGCCCTGCCGGTTCTGCACGTGGGAGGAAAACATCAGCGCCGTGCGCCTGCCCTTGACCACCATGTCCAGCATGGCGTCGCGGTTGTGGCTGGTGAAGTCCACCCGGGGCACGAAGCCCGCCGTCTTGCAGGCCGACACGCAGAGATGGTAGGGCAGCGAGCCCTCCTTGATCAGCACGAAGGGGTCGTCGGAGAGCTGGCGCAGGTCCAGCTGCTTCTCCCCCGCAAGCGGATGGTCCAGCGGCAGCACGGCCACCAGCTCGTCCCGGCAGAAGGGGATTCGGCGCAGCATGTCCTCGCTGGCCGGGACCGACGAAGCGTCAAAGGCGTCCCGCGAGGTGCGCATGATCGCCAGGTCGCACCGGTGCTCCAGCAGCTCCTTTCGGATGATGATGGAATCCGCCTCGCTGACGGCGATCTGCACTTCCGGGTATCGCCGCTGGAACTGGAGAAACTTCTCGGTGATGCTGTATTCCGGCAGGGCTGGAATGGCGTTGATGCGCAGCACCTTCGCCTCGCTGTGAAGCATGCGGTAGGCCGCCTCCTCGTAGCTGCCCTTCACCCGCAGCAGGTCGTAGGCATAGGGCAGCAGCATCCGCCCGAAGGGCGTCAGCTCGAGCCGGTGGTAGCCCCGCTCAAACAGCGGCGAACCCAGCTCCTTCTCCATCGCCTTGATATGCTTCGACAGCGTGGATTGCGTCGTGTACAGCTTATCCGCCGCGTTTGAATAGTGCAGCGTCTCCGACAGCACGACAAATTCCAGAAACCAGTTCAGATCCATGGCATCCTCCGGATTTGATTCTCACGCCCAAGGGCGTATTTCAAAAGCCCTGAACATGCAATTTCGGCGTCTTTTCCGCCAAAACTGCACTGTCTAATCTCAATCTAAATATGTACAAGCATGGGAGGGCATTTTTCGTCATACCAAGGCGAAGGCCCGCAGGCTTGCTGGCGGCAAGTCAAGGGGCTTCAACGCCGGTATGGCGAAAAAGGCACCGCAGGATTGTATAGGGTTAGGTTGAGATTAGTATCAAACCTTGACTTGCCCGACCCCCTGAAGGAAGGCGCACTGTTCGTCGTTGCAGCGGCGTCCGGCTTCGGACCTCATGTCGCAGTGAAACACGTGTCCCAGCGCGTGGGCCGCGTCTCCGTAGAAGCGCATGATATGGGGTATCCGCTTCTGCCGCAGCGCGACCTGCATCGCGTCGGCCTGTTCCTGCAGGAAGTCTCCGGTACAGGTGAACAGGAAGGTCTCCGGGAACGACGGGGTGAGCCACCGCTTCACGTCCACCAACGCCAGGTTGCCGGGCGTCGGCCCGCCGGGCAGCAGGTCCTCCATCAGCTTCATGTGCTGATCGTCGCCGGGATCGATGGCGTATACGCCGCAGGCCAGCGATATCGCTTTCGGCACAGGGCCGAAGGCAAAGGGAAAGCGGCGGGCGTACTCTGAATTCGTGCAGGCAGCGCAATACAACCCAAGGAGATGGGCGCCCGCGCTGTCGCCGACGGCGAAGAGCCCGTTCCTGTCCATGCCGTACTCCCCGGCGTTGGCATTGACCCACGCAAACACCGCCGCGATGTCCTCCAGCTGGGCGGGGAAGCGATGCTCCGGCGCGAGGCGGTAGGAGAAGTTGACCACGGCAAAGCCCCGCCGGGCAAGGCTCATCGTGTAATACTGGTACAGCGCCTTGTCCCCGTAAACCCAGCCGCCGCCATGCACGCTGACGATGACGGGCAGGGGCCCCGTCGCGTTTACCGGCCGGTACACATCCAGCCTTTGCAGCGGATGCGCGCCGTAGGCAATGTCGTCAAAGCGCCGGATATCGTCCGGCGTCGTAAGCCCCGCGTCGCGTATGGCGTCGCTCGCGGCAAATTCCCTTCGGATCCTGTCACTCGTAACGGACATCGTTTCAAAACCTCCTCCTGCTTCTGGCAGCATAACGGTATTATACCATGGCGGCATGTCGCTCGTCCATAAAAACAGCACTCATAAAATGACAAGGAAAAACCGGTTGTAAGCCCGGTCGATCCATGATAAAATGGAAGACAGGGTTACAATGGGCATGTGGATTCATTCCATGCGTCCCGCAATCCCTGATGCGACCACGCGCTTCTGCCGCCCTTGGGCACGACGCTGTCGGGGCCAAGCGGAAGCCATTCTCTGAAACGGGGGTATATCATTTGATCCTTTATTTCAGCGCCACGGGCAACACGCGATACATCGCCCACCGGCTGGGCGCGCTCCTTGAGGACGAGACGCTCGACCTGCTCGACAGGATCAGGCGCGGCGACCACTCCCCCATACGTTCGGACAAGCCTTTCGTCATCTGCGCGCCGACCTATGTCTGTGAAATGCCCCGCTTCCTCTCCCAGTGCCTCCGCAAAACCCCGCTGGTCGGAAACAGGGACGCCTACTTCATCTTCACCAGCGGCGGCTACTCCGGTATAAGCGGCATGCTGGCGAGGAATATGATGCGCAAGAAAGGGCTTCGCTACATGGGCTGCGCGGATTTCACCATGCCCAGGAACTACATCGCCAACGACCATTATCCGGAACTGGACACGCCGGAGATCGAGCGAAGAATACGGACAGCGGCCGGGGATGTCGAGGCCGTGGCGGCAGCCATCGCCCGCGGGGAGCGCCTCAAATCGCGCCATGTATGGCTGTTTGAAGCGATCATCACCCTGCCCTTCAACCCGGTGTGGTGCCGCGTCCGGCAAGGCGTGGGCGACTTCCACGCGACCGACAGGTGCGTCGGGTGCGGCAAGTGCGCGCGCCTGTGCCCACTGAATATGATTGAAATTATGGATGGCAGACCCGTCTGGCACGGGAAGAGCTGTGCGCACTGCATGTCCTGCATCCAGAATTGCCCGACGGAGGCCATCGAGTACGGGCAGATCACGCAGAAGAAAAAGCGATATCGATTCGACAAGTACCGGTATGCGTCCAAAATGGATTGACAGCCGACGATTCGGCTGTCAATCCCACTGTCACAGATGGGGCGCGCCAGTCCCCTGGCTCAATCGGAGGGCCGCTGGTATGTAACGCTGACGCCGTCCCATTCACAGTACAACGGATCGGTGTTGGCCTCATTGCCGAAAATATCCGTCACCACAAAGCGCACCGCATATTGTCCTGCCGGGAGCGCTTCTTTGGTTATTTGCATATCCGAAGCGTATACGAAGGGCTGTGCTGCCTTGAAATTCATGCGCGTATTGTCGCTCAGGTCCAACAGCGTGGCCAGCGGCTCGATACTGCTTCCGGTCTCCAGCGGTTGGACGTTCCTGTCCGGGAAGCCCGTGTGATCGTTATAAGGAGACGAGCCGATGAGCTGGTAACGGGGCGTCTCATCCTCTTCCGTATCCAGCCGGTACTGGATGCGAATGCTGTCAGGGGCGTCATCCACCCTCATCGGGGTCGTAAAGACGATATAGGCCTCCTGCTCATCCGACACTCTCATCGTCAGCGGAACGCCCCCCAACGAGGGCCACGTGCCGTCAAAGGTGCTCTTCCAGCGCAGGGTTTCATCGCCGTTCTCTTCCGTGAGGAAGGGATCGCGGCCATAGATACGCCAGAGGTCACTTTCCGGATCGTATTGCAGAAGCTCCCATGCCCCCTGTATGATGAAATTATCCGACGAACTCATCTCCAGGTAATACTCTCCCGTATCATCGCTGTAACCGACGTGCATGTTGATGGTATAGTCCTTGTTGCTGACGTCGGGCTTGCGCGCCACGGTTTCATAGACCCAGGCCGGCGCCTTCCATTTATAGCTGAGCCTGTCCAGGAAGGCGAGGTATACGGGATCGGCACAGACCCTGCTGTAATGGTCGAGCAGGAACTGGTCTTCATTGAGGGTATAGAACACGCTCATCCCGTGGGATCGGACGTGGTTGTTTCCCTTGGCGCTGAACAATACCGCGTCTTCAACCGCGTTCTGCAGCCTCGCCGCCGTCTTCGCGGAAACCCCGTTGCCGGACGCGCGCTTGGCCAGGTCGTAGATGTCCACGCACTGCCTGTAGTAATAGCTCTCCCGGTTGCGCGTGGCATAGCTGTACCGGTAAAACTCAGCCGGGTCGTCCAACAGCCGGTCCAGCTCTGTGATGTAATCGTCAAAGGCCTCGCGGACCTTCGCCACCTCCGACAGGTCTATCAGCGACAACGTCAGGAATCCAAGGGTTCTCATGGAACCCAAATCTGAATACATCTCTTCGGTGGACGCGCAGATCCTTTTCCCCAGCGCAGCCCCGTCGCATTCCGGATCATCGTAGAGGAATTGAACGTAAGAGGCGTAGTTCATCCCGTGCCCGGGAAGGATCTCCTCGCAGCCGACAAAATAGTTCGCATAAGGGGCGATCGCTTCAGAGGTTTCCAGCATGGCCATCAGACAGGTATCCGTCACGAAGCACTCCAGATGGATGCCGGAACTCTCCAGCGCCCCGGCGATGTCGAACAGCTGCAGGCTGTCCATGTTGTAGAGCTGGTCGAACACGACGCCGCCGATGCTCGCGCCGCCGTGGTCCCACAGGATCAGCTGGTACTTCCTGGCGGGGTAATTCTCCATCGTCCACGTCAGAAAGTCCTGGAGCGTGCTCTGCTCCCCCATCGAGGCCAGCTCCGCCTCGCCGACCTTCTGGAAGCCATCAGCCGTGTAGGACCACCGCTCCAGCTTCGACGGGTCCACGTCCATGCCGAGCTCCCCGACGTGCCATTCCTTTGTGCCGCCCGTCTCGATGACGAAGTTCACCTCCGGAACCGGATTGGTCCGGGCGATGGCCCGCAGATTCCCGGTTGCTATGGAACTGTCCGTCTCCAGGTCGGTTCCGCACAGGTACAGCATCACCGTCCATTCCGCGATATCCTCCGGCCCGTCCTCGGCAACCGCCGGGAACCGAGGCGTCACGACGCCGCAAAACACAAGCAACAGAACCAGGAGCACCGGCAAAATCCGGTTTGATCGACTGTTGTTCCGCATAGATATTTCTCCTCCTTCTGTACGCACCGGCATCCCGGTTTCACTACCGGGGTGTTCGACGCGGGCGGGGCAAAATCCTGCCTTGCAGCCAATGAAAAGCCGCACGACATGGCGGCAGACCGACGGGCGGCTTTCAGCCGTCCACAGCCTTCAAACCCTTGCTTCACCGCCGGTAACAATCATTGCCATCCCTGTTCGCGCCGGCACTGCCGACATGGTGCCTGGGATAAGCCTGCGGTTTTTGCTGGTCGCGGCCGGCTGATATTCCCCTCGTCATTCGGCCGAACAATCATGCGTGAATTCCCATAAAACGATCTTCGAATGCCTTTAGCAAGGTCTTATCGTCAAGCCAGTACAGGCAAAGCGAAGGATGCTTTTCGGCGTTCCGCTTGACAAGCTCTTATTATGTGCTATAATTGTATGAAAAGTATGAATTGTATTCCGTTTGGAGGTGTTCACCATGAAGGGACCGGATGGAAGGGCCGCCTGGACGGCCACCGTCGGCACCAAGGGGCAGATCGTCATTCCCCGGGAGGCGCGGGAGATGTTCGGCATACAGCCCGGGGACACGCTGATCCTGCTGGGCGACCCGGACCGGGGCATCGCCATTCCCCCGAAATCGGCGTTCCATCAGTGGTCCGAGGCCGTGTTCGGAAGGGAGGCGGAACCGTGAGGATCATGGGGTTCTGCATACCGGCCTACGGGCACACCAACCCCACCGTCGAATTTGTTCGGGAGCTGGTTCGCCGCGGGCATGAGATCCGCTACTATTCCTTCGAGGCCTTCCGATCGCGCATCGAGGCCGCCGGGGCGGCCTTCGTGCCCTGCGACCGCTTCCTGCCGCCGCTGACCGAGGCCGGCAGGCGGCGGCTGAAGAAGGTCTCCACCACCGAAATGTCGGTGCAGTCCTTCCGGACCACCACGAACATGGACGCCATGCTGGGCCGGGACATCGCGGCCTTCCGGCCCGACCTGGTCGTCTCGGACTCCGCCTGCTTCTGGGGCAAGCTGGCGGCGATGAAGCACCGCCTGCCGCTGGTGTGCTCCACCACCACCTTCGCCTTCAACCGCCATTCCGCCCAATACATGAAGCAGAGCCCCTCCGAGATTGCGGACCTGGTGCTGGGCCTTCCCCGGCTGAACCGGGAGGCGAAGAAGCTGGCGGCGCTGGGCTACCCCGTCAGGAGCGCGCTGGAGATCGTGCAGAACGACAATGACACCGACACCGTCGTCTACACCTCTCCCCGGTTCCAGCCCCGCAGCGAGACCTTCAACCCGGAGCGCTACCGCTTCGTCGGGCCCTGCGTGCGGGATATCTCGCCGAAGCCGAAGAACGGTCGGCCGCTGGTGTACATCTCACTGGGCACGGTGATCAACGACCGCCCGGATTTCTACAAGGCCTGCGTCGAGGCGCTGGGGGACGCGCCGGTGGAGGCGCTGATCGCCTGCGGCGGGGACTTCGACCCCGCGCGGCTCGGCCCGCTGCCGGGGAATATAGACGTCGAGCCGTCGGTGGACCAGATGGAGGTGCTGTCCCAGGCCAGTCTGTTCATCACCCACTGCGGCATGAACAGCGCCTCCGAGGGGCTGTACATGGGCGTGCCAGAGCTGCTGTACCCCCAGACCGGCGAACAGAGGGCGGTGGCCCGGCGGGTGCTGGAGATGGGCGCGGGCCGGACGCTGCCGGAAGCGGACGCCCACGACCCCCGCCGCCTGCGGGCCCTGGTCACGGACGCCCTCGGCGACGAAGCCCTGAAGCGGGCCGCTCTGGCCATGCGGAACGACCTGCGCGCCTGCGGCGGCGCGAGGGCCGCGGCGGATTTCGTGGAGAAAATCCCCCTTGTCAATTCTGGCGCTTAATGTTATAATGCAGTTAAAACCAACTACAGGAGGCACGCTCTATGCTGAAGGAATTTGTGTCGGCCGCGCCGGAGGACAAGAAGGCGCTCAGTAAGCAGATCAAAGAGCTGCGGGAAAAGCTGCTGGGCCAGCAGCAGAAGCTCCGGGACGCGAAGCTGCCGGTGATCGTGCTGATCGAAGGCTGGGCCGCCGCGGGCAAGGGCAGCCTGATCAAGGAGCTCATCAGCGAGATCGACCCCCGCTTCTACAGCGTGGTTTCCCCGGCGATCATCCCCGAGATCCTGACCCGCTACCCCTTCCTCCACCCGTACATGGAGGCCATTCCCGAAAACGGGAAGATCACCTTCCTGGATTCCGGTTGGATGGACTGCGCCGTGCAGAAGTACCTGCGCCACGAGATTACCAAGGCGGAGTACCGCCACCGCATCCGCCAGATCAACGATTTCGAGCGCCAGCTGCGGGACGGCGGCTACCTGGTGCTGAAGCTGTTCGTGCACATCGACAAGAAGGAGCAGTTCAAGCGCCTGAGAAACCTGAGCGAGGCGCCCGACACCGAATGGCGGGTGACCGTCGACGACCTGTGGCAGCACCGGGAATACAGCCGCTTCCTGGAGGCCTATGACGGCTTCATGGAAAAGACCGGCGAAACCATCCCCTGGCACATACTGGACGGCGATCACGGCAAGGTCGCCGTGCGGGACGCCCTGCAGCTGCTGACCGGGCGCATCGACCGGGGGCTCAGCGAGGGGCGCTATGTGGGCGAGCCCTTCGAGGCGGATTTCCCGCTGATCCCGATGCCTAAGCTGGCCGAGGTGGACCTCTCCCCCACCATCGACGACGTCGAATACAAAAAGCAGCTGAAAAAGCTGCAAAACCGGCTTAGCGAGCTGCACAACACGCTCTACCGCAAGAAGATCCCCGTGATCCTGTGCTACGAGGGCTGGGACGCCGCGGGCAAGGGCGGCAACATCCGCCGGGTGGCCTATCCGCTGGACCCCCGGGGCTTCGACGTGCACCCCATCGCCTCGCCGCTGCCCCACGAGCTGAACCGCCAGTACCTGTGGCGCTTCTGGACGCGGCTGCCCCGCACCGGCCACATCGCCATATTCGACCGCACCTGGTACGGCCGGGTGATGGTGGAGCGGCTGGAGGGCTTCTGCGCCGAGAAGGACTGGCAGCGGGCCTACAACGAGATCAACGAGTTCGAGCGCATGCTCACCGACTGGGGCGCGGTGGTGCTGAAGTTCTGGATCCACATCGACCAGGACACCCAGCTGGCCCGCTTCACCGACCGCCAGAATACCCCCGAGAAGCAGTGGAAGATCACCGACGAGGACTGGCGCAACCGGGATAAGTGGCCCCAGTACGAGATGGCCGTGGACGAGATGCTGCAAAAGACCAGCACCGAGAACGCCCCCTGGCACATCATCGAATCCAACGACAAGAAGTACGCCCGCATCCGCACCCTGAAGATCATCGTCAAGGCGCTGGAGGAGGCCTGCGCCAACAGCTTCGAGCGGATGATGGAGTGAAACCGCTGCCTTTCAACACTCTAAACCTTGTCACATTTCATCTGATGAATAGACACAATGATGTGGTATACTACAGCCATCAATTGCCAAGGAGTATACCTGCGCCATGAAGCCAAGGCGTCTGTCATTGTTCATCATCGCGTTGTCCCTCCTGCTCGGCGCGCTTTGCCCTCTGGGCGGCGCGCTGGGGGAGGAATCCCCATACCGGGTGGATGTGGACATCGTCAACCAGATCGTCACCGTCTATGAAAACAAGGACGGTGGCGCTATTGTCATGCAGGGGCTCTGCTCGTCCGGCGCGGACGACGCCACGCCCCTGGGCACCTTCACCATGCCCGAAAAGAAGCGGGAGGGCGAGCGCGAGGAGTGGTTCCACTTCCGGGCCTTCGGCGGCTATGCCCGCTACGCGACCCGCATTCACTATGACGTGATGTTCCATTCGCTGCTGTACAACCGGCCCAACGAGAGCGCCATCAACCAGCAGTCCGTCCGGGA
>JAZSAA010000201.1:0-5893 GCA_045601625.1 Clostridia bacterium
ACGCCCCCGACGACGCGACGGAGGACGGCGCGGGCCGGGGCGGGGCCTGGTGGCTGCTGGTCGCGGCGGCGCTGGTTGCGCTGGCCGTGGCGGCGGCGCGCTGGGTGCGAAAGCGCCTTCGGCAGAGCGACCCCGCCGCGCTGTGCGGCAGCGTGCGCAGCTACCGGGAGGCGGCGATGATACTGTACCGGTCGAACCTGACGGCGCTTTCCCACCTGGGGCAGGCCCCCATGGGCGGCGAGCCCCCGGCGGCCTTCGCCCGGCGCATGGCGGACCAGTTCAAAAACGGGGCCTTCGCCGAATTCGCCGCCGCCGTCTCCGACGCCAGCTACGGCCGCAAGCCCCTCAGCCGCGGGGACATCGACGCGGGCCTGAAGGCCTACCGCGGCTTCGTGGACGCGCTGGGATGGAAGGAAAGGGCGCGGTTTATGTGGACGAGGGTGTTCAAGGGACTCGGGGATTTTGAGAGGATACCGTAGGCAAATTCTGATTTGTCGCGGAGGCGACAAATCAGAATTTGAGTATTTAGTATTTAGTGGTTAGTATTTAGTGGCGGTACAAATCCCTGCGGGATTTGTTTGATTATAGGGAAACGGCAGAGATTACAACGTTTCTTGGTCTTTAAATCAAAAGAAATCCGCAAGGATTTCCTCCTCCACTAACCACTAAATACTAAATACTAAATACTGAATTCTGATTTGTCGCTCCGCGACAAATCAAAATTTACCGAACAGGAGGTAAATCACCATGGAAAACCAGGTATTTCGTCAGAAGAGCGTGGAGCGGATCTCCTCGCCGGAGCAGTTGCAGGATTACATGCGCGTCACCACGCCGGGGGTGTGGATGGTGCTGCTGGCGGTGATCCTGCTGCTGGGCGGGCTGATCGTGTCGTCGGCGATGGTGAACGTGGAGTCGAAGATCGTGGAACAGGCCGTGGTGGAGGAGGACGGGGTGATGCTGGACATCAAGCTGCCCCTTTCCCAGAAATCGCTGGTGGCCCCCGGCATGCTGGTGCGCGTGGCGGACCGGGAGGCGAAGGTGGAAGTGGTCTTCCAGGCGGAGGACGAGGTCGAGGTGATCGCCTCGCTGCCGGCTGACGGGCCGAAGCTGGCCCCGGGCACCTATGACGTGGAGATCGTCACCGAAGTCGTCAAGCCCATCAGCTTCCTGTTCGGCGGAACCGGCAGCGAGGAAGAGTGAACCTTTCACAGGGAGAGATACCTATGCCTGAAAAGAAAATCAAGCAGCCCCTGAAGAAGGGCGTGGCGAAGGTGCCGGTGGTCATGCAGATGGAGGCGCTGGAGTGCGGCGCGGCCTGCCTCTGCATGGTGATGGCCTACTACGACAAGTGGGTGCCCCTGGAGCAGGCGCGCCTGGACTGCGGCGTTTCCCGGGACGGCTCCAACGCCAAGAACGTGATCCTGGCCGCGCGGCACTACGGCTTCGAGGTGCACGGCTACCGCATGGAGCTGGAAGCGCTGAAGGAGAACGCCAGCTTCCCCTGTATCATCCACTGGAACTTCGACCACTTCGTGGTGCTGGACGGCTTCCAGGGCAACCGGGCCATACTGAACGACCCGGCCCGGGGCGTGGTGAAGCTGACCATGGAGCAGTTCGACGAGGGCTTCACCGGCGTGGTGATCACCATGGCCCCCGGCGAGGGCTTCCAGCCCTCGGGCAAGCGCAAGAGCATGCTGGCCTATGCCCGCAAGCGGCTGAAGGGGGCCGGGGCGGCGGCGGCCTTCGTGGCGCTGACCACGATCATCGCCTACCTGTTCGACGTGATCAACCCGGTGATGAGCCGCATCTTCTACGACAACCTGCTCAGCGGGCGGGACGTGGCCTGGCTGAACCCGTTCATCGCGGTGCTGGCGACGATTTCCATACTGGAGCTGGTCGTGGAGTGGGCCCAGCGGGTGTACAGCCTGCGCATCGACGGCAAGATGGCCGTGATGGGCTCTACCAGCTACATGTGGAAGGTGATGCGCCTGCCCATGTCCTTCTTCTCCCAGCGGCTCACCGGCGACATATTGCAGCGCCAGTCCTCCAACGGCGACATCTCCGCCGCCATCGTGAACACGGTGGCCCCGCTGGCGCTGAACACCATCATGATGGTGTTCTACCTGGTGTTGATGCTGCGCTACAGCCCGTTTCTGACGCTGATCGGGCTGGCCTCGGTGCTGGTGAACCTGATCATGGCCCGGATCATATCCAACAAGCGGGTCAACCTCACCCGCGTGCAGCTGCGCGACGAGGGCAAGCTGGCCTCCGCCACGCTGGCGGGCATCAGCATGACCGAGACCATCCGCGCCTCCGGCGCCGAGGCGGGCTTCTTCCGCCGCTGGGCCGGCTATCAGGCCTCGGTGAACACCCAGTCGGTGAAGTTCTCCCACATGAGCGCCACCATGGGCATCATACCGGCCTTCATCGGCATCGCGGCCAATTACATGGTGCTGTTCTTCGGCGTGCTGTTTGCCATGCAGGGCCACTTCACCGTGGGCATGATCGCCGTGTTCCAGGGCTTCCTCAACGCCTTCATGGACCCGGCGCGCACGCTGATCGAGGCGGGCCAGACCATCCAGGAGCTGCGCACCGACATGGAGCGCGTGGAGGACGTGATGCAGTACCCCGACGACCCCTACGTGCGCGAGACGCCCGCCGCGGCGGACGCGGACTACGCCAAGCTGAAGGGGCACGTGGAGCTGAAGCACGTCACCTTCGGCTATTCCCCGCTGGGCAGCCCCGTGGTGCAGGATTTCTCGCTGGACATCAAGCCCGGCAGCAAGGTGGCCATCGTGGGCGGCAGCGGCAGCGGCAAATCCACCATATCGAAGCTGATCTCCGGCCTGTACCAGCCCTGGGAGGGGGAGATCCTGTTTGACGGCAAGCCCATCGGCGATATCCCCCGGGCGGTGTTTACCGGGTCGGTGGCCGTGGTGGACCAGGACATCATACTCTTCGAGGACACCATCGCCAACAACATCCGCATGTGGGATAGGACCATACAGGACTTCGAGGTGATCCTGGCCGCCCGGGACGCCCAGCTGCACGAGGACATCATGCAGCGCCAGGGCGGCTACCAGGCCAAGCTGACCGAGAACGGGCGCGACCTGTCCGGCGGCCAGCGGCAGCGGCTGGAGATCGCCCGCGTGCTGGCCCAGGACCCCTCCGTCATCATACTGGACGAGGCCACCAGCGCCCTGGACGCCAAGACCGAGTACGACGTGGTCAAGGCCATCCGCGACCGCGGCATCACCTCCATCGTCATCGCCCACCGCCTCTCCACCATCCGCGACTGCGACGAGATCATCGTCCTGGAAAAGGGCGTCGCCGTGGAGCGCGGCACGCACAAGGAGCTGATGGCGCTCGGAGGGGCTTATACGAAGCTGGTGGCGAGCGAATAGGAGTATTTAGTATTTAGTGGTTAGTATTTAGTGGCGGTACAAGCGGGGCGGTTTTCAAATTTTCAATTTGAAAATCCGCGGTTTCGGCCTTCGGCCGAAACTGACTTGCCCGAATTGGAAATTCGGTCAAGTCACCAGCCCTGACGGATTTGTTTGATTAAAAGGGAACGGCTGAGATTTCAAAGTTTCTCTACCCTTAATCAAAAGAAATCCGTTATGATTTCCTCCTCCACTAACCACTAAATACTCACAGGGGGAGAGCATGATAAACAGCTATAAGGAATTGTTCGTCTGGCAGAAGGCGATGGACCTGGTGGTAGAGATTTATCGCATAGTGAAATTGCTTCCGAAGGAAGAAACGTATGGGCTTTCTGATCAGATGAGAAGGGCTGTGGTTTCTATTCCCTCAAATATCGCAGAGGGTCAGGCGAGAAACACGACCAGGGATTTTATCAATTTCCTTTACATGGCGCGTGGCTCCAATGCAGAAATCCAGACACAGTGCCTTATCTGCGTAAAGCTTCGATATCTTGAGAATCAGGATATAGCAAGAGCACTGTCTCTTTCGGACGAGGTCGGGAAAATGACCAATGCGATGATACTTTCTCTGATGGCTAAACCTCAATGACTCAATCGGTATTCAGTGAGTAAATGGGTAAAACCTCTCAAAACGATCCAAAGGCTTATCACTAAATACTAAATGCTAAATACTAAATACTCTTTTCGACTGAAAGGAGAAAAGCACCATGGGATGGTTTGACGACCAGATTCGGGAGCGGATGCGCAGCGACCAGGAGGTCTTTGAGGATTCGTTCGTGCGGGTGGCCGGGTCGGTGCTGGGCGGCAGCGAGGCGCAGCGGCTGCGGGACGGGCGCCTGATCGCCAAGGCGGCGCTGGACGAGATACTGAAATACTACCATTACAAGCCGGTGGAGGTGCCCGAGGACATCGGGGACTTCGACGAGCAGATGGCGTATGTGCTGCGCCCCCTGGGGCTGATGACCCGGGACGTGAAGCTGGAGCCGGGCTGGCAGCGGGACGCCTTCGGCCCGATGCTGGGCTTTTTGAAGGAGAGCGGCACGGCGGTGGCGCTGCTGCCCCGGGGGCTGGCGGGCTACTGCTACGTGGACCCGGCCACCGGCAAGCGGGTGGGGGTGAACCGGCACACGGCGAAGGCGCTGTCGGATAACGCGCTGTGCTTCTACCGGCCGCTGCCGATGAAGAAGCTGGGCATCCCGGATCTGCTGATGTACATGAAGAACTGCATCAGCCGCAGCGACATCATATGGATCGTGCTGGCCACGCTGGCGGTGACGCTGGTGGGCTTCATCGAGCCCCGGCTGTCCGCGGGCATGACCGGCCCGGTGCTGGGGAGCCGCAACGTCTCGCTGCTGGTGGGCACGGCGGTGTTCCTGCTGTCCTCGGCGCTGGCGAACCTGCTGATCGGGGCGGTGCGCGGGCTGTTCATGGAGCGCATCTCCAGCAAGACCCAGCTGGCGGTGGAATCGTCGGTGATGATGCGGGTGCTGTCGCTGCCGGTGAGCTTCTTCCGGAAGTTCTCCGCCGGCGAGCTGAGCAACCGGGCCAGCTCCGTGGGCTCGCTGTGCGACATGCTGCTGGACAACATACTGTCCACGGGCCTGACGTCGCTGGCGTCGCTTTTGTACATCTTCCAGATCTTCTCCTTCGCGCCGGCGCTGGTGCTGCCCTCGGTGCTGGTGGTGCTGGCCACCTTCGCGCTGAGCGTGGCCACGTCGCTGGCCCAGGTGCGCATCTCCCGGAAGAAGATGCTGCTGGCGGCGAAGGAATCGGGCATGAGCTACGCGCTGGTCAGCGGCATCCAGAAGATCCGGCTGTCCGGGGCCGAGAAGCGGGCCTTCGCCCGCTGGGCCGACCTCTACGCCCAGAACGTCGAGCTGGAGTACAACCCGCCCGTGTTCCTGAAGCTGAACGGCGTGATCACCCGGGCGATCTCGCTGGCGGGCACCATCGTGCTGTACTACCTGGCCGTCAAGACCGGCGTGCAGCCCCACGAATACTACGGCTTCTCCGCCGCCTACGGCGAGCTGATGGGGGCCTTCCCCGCCATGGCGGGCATCGCCGTGTCGGTGGCCGCCATCAAGCCGGTGCTGGAGATGGCCGAGCCGATCCTGAAGGCCGAGCCCGAGGTCAGCGCCGACAAGACGCCGGTGACCCAGGTTTCCGGCAGCGTGGAGCTGAGCCACGTGTCCTTCCGCTACGACGAGCACAGCCCCTGGGTGCTGCAAAACCTGTCGCTGAAGATCCGCGCCGGGGAATACGTGGCCATCGTGGGGCGCACCGGCTGCGGCAAATCCACGCTGGTGCGGCTGCTGCTGGGCTTTGAAAAGCCGGAGAAGGGCGCGGTGTACTACGACGGGCGCGACCTGGACACCATCGACCCCCGGTCGCTGCGCCGCAGGATGGGCGTGGTGACCCAGGACGGCCAGCTGTTCCAGGGGGACATCTTC
>JAZSAA010000202.1:0-40790 GCA_045601625.1 Clostridia bacterium
CATCACGCAGCACCTGTCCGGGATGCCGGGCGGCGGTGGCGCGGGCAAGGGCCTTGACGAAGCGTTCACTCTCCTGTCGGGGCTGGACGAGGAGCATGAACAGCGCTGCAAGGAGTACGTGGAGCAGCTTCGGACGGCCCAGGCAATACTCAACGGGATCGGGAGCCAGAGCATGAGGACATTTGTCATTATGAAATACGTGATGAACGTGCCGGATTCGCAGATTCGCCAGGAGTTGAACATGACGCGGACGGGCTTCAATCGGGCGCGGCGCTGCATCGAGAGCGCGGAGCGAATGGCGACCGTAGTATGGCGGGAGCGCTATGTGCTGGCATAATGTTAAGAATTAGCGAATTTGTAAAAACGTGTTGAAATGACAAAGGCGATTTGCTAAAATGCTATCGTCGGTAGAACTGTGAGAGCCGGACAGCGCAAGTTGTCCGACTTTCCCCATTTATGGCAGACTGGAGGCGATGGTATGGCTATCCAGATAGAGGTTCACGCTTCTGACCTGAAAGACATCATTGACCGCCTGCATCAGAACATGAGCGAGGAACAGTTTGAGCGGGCCATGTACGGCATATTCCAGCGAACGGGCCGCCACGTCGCCATGATCTTGAAAAAAGACCTGCCCATTAAATACGAGGCCAAGCCGGGAGACATTGGCGCGGCGGTCAAGGCCGCCCAGGTTTCTTCGGGCTTCGGCGGCGTGGGATGCACCATACCGATCATCGCTCCGCGTGGCAAGATTGGCAGCCAGTATCGCGCTGCTGGTGGCGCACATGGCTGGAACAGCCTGCGGCGCAAGTACAACGTCAAGGCACGCATACTGAAAGGCGCACAGAGCACGCTGCCGGGCAAGTGGCATTCCGGCTATCCCCCATTCCGCAACCTGGGGTCGAGCCTGGGCGGACTGACGTATGCGCGAAGCAGCAAGGCCAGAGGGCCGATCATGAAGCTGACCGGCATTGCCATACCGCAGATGCCCATGAATCGCTCCGAGGCACAGGTGCAACAGGACATCAAGGATTACCTGGAAAAGGTGATTGAGCAGCGCTTTAATGCCTTGATGATGGTGGGACGATGAGCGTTGAGATGACCAAGAAGGAGCTCGCAAGCATCGCGGGCTATACCTACCGGCGAATCTATGACATCGACCGGGACTTACCCCCGGAGAAGAAGCTGTTTGTAGCGGGCGAGGGCGGAAAATACGACCTCGCCATTTTTGTGCAGCGCTGGGTTGAATACAACGTCCAAAGGGACACCGAGGACATTGAGGACCTGGACGCCGTGAAAGCCCGCCACGAAGCCGTCAAGATCGAAAAGACGGAGCTGGAAGTGGCGAAGATGCGCGGTCAGCTGATCGCCATTCAGGACGTAATGCGGCTATGGGGCGACGTTGCCAACACGGTCATGCAGAACATGATCCACCTGGCAAGCAAGGTCGCCCCAATGGTGCGCATGATGGATAATGTCGAACAGATTGCCAATGTGATCGACACGGAAGTGCGCAAGACCCTGACGGACATTTCCACAACACCGCTGCCGGACTACGCGGCGGCAGAGACCGAGGATAGCGAGGAGGATAGCGAGGAGGTGTAACGGTGGGCGCATTAGCTGAACTCGCCCGGTACACCTATTCGATGTTCAAGCCTCCGGCCCGTCAGACCGTATCTGAGTGGGCCGACGCCAACCGCGTGCTGGTTTCGGAGAGCAGCGCCGAACCCGGCGCATGGCGCACAGACCGTGCCCCATACCAGCGGGAGATCATGGACGCCTTTACCCAACCTGGCGTATGGCAAATCGTCATCATGGCGAGCGCCCAGGTCGGCAAATCCGAGATCGAGCTGAACATGATGGGTTGCGCCATCGACAATGACCCCGGCCCGATGCTGTACATCCAGCCAACGGATAAGGTTGCCGAGGATTATTCCAAGCGCCGCATAGCGCCCATGATAAACGCCTGCCCCACCCTGCGGCAAAAGGTGTTCAAGGCCCGCAGCCGGGACGCGATGAACACCATCACCATGAAAACCTTCCCCGGCGGCAGCCTGGCGATCATCGGTGCAAACAGCCCGGCTGACCTGTCCAGCAAGCCGGTACGGTACATCTTCATGGACGAGACAGACCGATTCCCGGCCAGCGCCGGAACAGAGGGCGACCCGCAGGAACTGGCCGAGCGAAGAACTGAAACATTCCGGCACAACCGAAAGATCGTCAAGACCTCAACGCCGACCATAAAGGGGGCGTCCAAGATCGAGACCGATTACATGAACGGCACGCAGGAGGAATGGCATACCGAATGCCCCCATTGCCACACCTACAGCTACATCCGATTCGCGGATATTCACTTTGAGAAAGAGGACTTCACCAATCAGAACGGCGACGAGGATTACACCGTCAAGGTCGTAACCTGGCGCTGCCCGGTATGCAAGCGGGACATCGGCGAATACGAGTGTAAGCGCCTGCCTGCAAAATGGGTGAGTAAAAATCCCAAGGCTTTAGATAACGGCATACGCAGTTTCAGGCTTAATGCCTTTATGTCGCCGTGGAGCGACTGGAAGGATATTGTCTGGAAATTCCTGAAAGCCCATAAAGACCCGACGAAACTACAGACCTTCTACAACACCATATTGGGCGAAGTGTGGGAAATCCACATCAACAGCGACCTTGACGAGATGCTGTACAAGCGTCGGGAGCACTACCCCGCCGAGGTACCGCCGGGCGTGCTGCTGTTGACGATGGGTATGGACACCCAGGACAACCGCCTGGAATACGAGGTTGTGGGCTGGGACAGGAACGGGCAAAGCTGGGGCATCAGCCGTGGCGTCATCCCAGGTCGGCCTGACGCGCCGGGGGTATGGCAGGAGGTCGACGCGCTGCTTGACCGCGAATGGAAATCGACGAACGGCATCAAATTCCGAATCCTGGCTACGTTCATCGACTCCGGTGGCCACTTTACCACCACGATCTATAAGCAATGCGCCCGGCGGGCATCGAAGAAGATATGGCCCATCAAGGGCGAGCCTGGCGAAGGAAAGCCGGAGTGCAGACCCATGAAGCGCGGCCAGGGCGACGGTGCGAAGTTCATGCTGGGCGTTGACGCCGGTAAGGCGTGTATTATGACCGACGCGGCCATAGAGGAGCCGGGGCCGAACTACATGCACTTCCCCATCGACTACCGGGCAGGGTACGACATGGAGTATTTCAAGGGGCTCATATCGGAGCGGCTGGAAATCCACCGCCGCAACGGCAAGGGCGTGGCGGTGTGGGAGCAGTTCTACGAGCGCAACGAGCCGTTGGACTGCCGGAACTACGCCCGCGCCGCCTATCGCTATTTCCACTGGCGCTTCGACGAATTGGAGCGCTACATCAACGGCGAGGAAGAAACCAAGATCATCACCAAGAAGGAAGAAACCAGACGTAAAACCCGGCATGTTGTCAGCCGGGGAATCCGAGTATAACCATTGAGGTTACAAGTAAGGAGCGTGAAAGCATGGCGGCCATATCCGCGTATACCCTTGCAGAAGCGCAAGAGATGTTGGGATTGTGGAAGGATGCGGAAAAGTCGCTGGCGAGCGGACAAGTGACCAGTTATCGCGTAGGATCGCGGGAATGCACCCTTGTGGACATGGAGGACATCAGGGCCGCGATCAACTATTTCGGGAATTTGGTTGAAGCCCTCTCCGGCACCGTGAGAACCAAGCGCGTGACCCGCGTCGTTTTCCGTGATTTATAAGGGGCGTGAGAAATATGAACACCAAACCCAAGCTGCGCGAACGCGCCCTATACCTGTTCAGCCCGAAGCGTGGCAATGACGCTTATAACAAGCGCCTACGCAGGGAATGGCAAAGTGACCAGCAGGAAGCTACAGGCAAGAATACCGGCCAGGGCGCACGCATGAGTTATGGGAGCCACGGAGCCAGTCAGACGCTCAACAGCCTGGTAGGCTGGATTCTTGAAGCCGGTAACGCAGAGGATAATATCGACCTGTATTCCTCGACACTGCGGCAACGTGCCCGAGACCTGTTTGAGGGCGGCGGGCTTGCCAGAAGCGGACCGGAAACGCTGACAACCTCCGTTGTCGGCTGGGGCATACAGCCCAAGCCCAAGATCGACGGCGAGTTCCTGGGCATGACCGATGAGGCCCGCGAGGAGGCTGAACAACTCATCCTCCGCGAGTTCAAACTTTGGGCTGAAAATACGATGTGCGACGCTGCACGACAGCAAAACTTCTACGGCCTGCAACAGCTCGCTTTCCTGTCCATGCTGATGTCGGGTGATGTATTCGCCCTGTTCGGCATGAAGGAAAACCGGCGTACACCCTACCAGACCACCATTCGCCTGCTTGAAGCAGATCGCATCTGCAACCCTGACAGCAGCGGTGGCAGCGAGAGCACGGATACTGATGGCGGCGGCAGGATTATTGACGGCGTGGAGATCGACAAAGATGGCGCTGTCGTTCGGTATCATGTCGCCAGCCGAAGCCCCATCGCAACCAATGACAGCCGCGAAATCGAATGGGTTGCCATTGAAGCCTACGGCTCGGACACCGGCTATCCCAACATCCTGCAAATCATGACCCATGAGCGCCCGGAGCAGCACCGAGGCATACCTTTCGTATCTGCGGAGATCGAATTGATAAAGCAGTTCACCCGCTATATGAACGCTGAATTGGCCGGTAAGGTCGTTTCGGCAATGCTGACATTGTTCATAACCAGTAAGGACGATGACGGCAAGGCGGGCATGGAGGACGCCGTAAACGAGGACGAAAAGGTCACGAATGACGAACTGAAGCTGGAGCTGGCCCCAGGGGCAATCTATGACCTGCCGCCTGGAAAGGATGTAACGACCGTTGACCCGAAGCGAAGCGACACTCAATTTGAGAGTTTCGTGAACACCTGTATCACGGTCATAGCGTCCAGCATGGGCATTCCGAAGGAAGTGCTCATAAAGAAATACGAGAGCAATTATACGGCGGCGAGGGCTGCCCTGCTCGACTTCTGGCGAACCGTGAGGGTATACAGGACGCGGTTCAATTCCAGCTTCAACCAACCCATATACGAACAATGGCTTTCAGAGGCCGTGGCAATCGGACGCATCGACGCGCCCGGTTTTTTTGATGATCCTGCGGTGCGCCAGGCATGGTGCGGCTGTGTCTGGATGGGTGCGAGTATGGGACATGTTGACCCGCTGAAAGAAGTCAACGCCGCCGAAACCCGCATCAGGAACAACATCACCACCGAGGAACAGGAAGCCAGCGAATACAACGGCAACGACTGGGCTGCCAATGTGCGCCAGCGCAAGAAAGAAATTGCCGTTCGCGCAGAAATGGGCGGCGAATCCCAGGAGACCGCCCCGGAGACCACCCAGGACAATCTACTCCAGGACGAATCAGAGGAGGAGGCCGAGAAATAATGCCCGGAAACAGAGAGTTCTTTCAACTGCGCTCCACGACCCCGCGCATGGCGGCGGGATCGGATGAAGCCGAGTTGATGCTGTACGGCGAGATCGTGCCGGATTACAGCAAATGGTACAAGGAGAATTACCCAGAGGACAAGAGCGCGGCAGATTTCGACAAGGCCGTAAAGCAGATCAAACAGAACGGCGCGAGGCGGCTGAACCTGCGCATCAACAGCCCCGGCGGCATTGTCACGCAGGCTGTGGCAATGCGGGCCATTCTGTCCGGCGCGGGGTTTGAGCGTATCAATATGCGCATCGAAGGTATGTGTGCCAGCGCCGCGACGATCATAGCCAGCCTGCCCGGAGCGCATGTAGAAATCACGCCTGGCAGCGAGTACATGATTCACAATCCGTGGAACATCATCATCGGAACCGCCGCCGACATGGAGCATGAGGCAGAGCATCTGCGCGCCCTTGAAGCGACATCGCGCGGATTTTATATCAACCGCACCGGCCAGGAGGAAGAACAGGTCAAGGCGTGGATGGATGCCGAAACCTGGTTCAATGCCGAGGATGCCGTGAAATACGGCTTTGTGGATGCTGTCGCGCAGGAGAACGGCGGCACTGATCTGGCCGCAGCCTGCGTCACGGGCCGGGAGATGGCCGTTATGCGCAAGCTGTATAAGGCCATTCCTGAACAGATCGAAGTCCGACAGGACGGAGGAAAGGTCGAAGCGGGTGGTGTGTTCATCGAGAGAGAGGACGGACAGGAGATCATTCTTCCGCCTGAATACACCAAGAAGGTTCACGACCTCATTCAACAGTTGGTCAGTAACGAGGCTCCAGTTGCCGGGGTTTCGACTGAAATACATCATCACGAGGAGGAGAACAAATCCATGGAAAACCAGGAGAACATGTCCACGGAAATCAAGGCGATCAATGTTGACCAGCTTCGTGCGGAAAACCCGGCGCTGTATGATTCGATTCGGCAGAGCGCGATTTCCGAAGAACGGCAGCGCATCGAAGAGATTGACGATCTCACGATGCCCGGCTATGAGACTATGGCCGAAAAGGCCAAGGCCGATGGCATTTCCGCGATGGAGTTCCATCGCCAGATCGTTCAGGCCCAGAAGCAGAAGGGCGCCAGCTTCATCGAGAACCGCAAGCGGGAGACCACTCCCGAAAAGCCTGTGCATGGCGGCGACGCGAGCGACAACAATGCCAATGCCCAGGCCACGTCCGACGCCATGGCGAAGGAATTGGCCGAGATGGCTGATGGCATGTCCGTGAACGTCAAAGGCATGTACTAATCGACACACAGTACGAGAGGAGGATATACATGATTGAGCTCTTTCAGAATATCGGCGCAAGCAAGCCCGAATACCTGGAAGCGGGCGGCGGCAAGCTGATTGCCGTTTCCCTGGAACCGGGCAACGGCACGATCAAGCACGGCACGGTATTGTACCGCAAGGCCAATTCCGTATTCTATGCGCCTGCCGCTGCCGCGAACATCACCACTGATACCAGCCTGGTGATCCTGCGCGAGGACACCGACACCGACGCCTCCGCGACCGTTGCCGCGGCTGCCGCCGCCTATGTCAACGGCGAGATGCTGGCAAAGGATGTCGTGCTGGCGGATGGCGTCACGAACCTGACGGCTGCCCAGGCCCACATTCTGCGCAAGCAGGGATTCATTCTCAGCCCCTTCGACGACCTGACTGCGGCTGACGAGACCGTGGACAATACTGCCACCGTCAGCGTGACCGTCACCAACGACGGACACGGCACGGGCACCGCAAGCCCCGCCACCGGCACCAAGGGCACGGAGGTGACGCTGACCGCCACGCCCAGCTCCGGCTATGTGTTCGACGCCTGGGAGGTCGTGTCCGGCGGCGTCACCATCGAGAACAACAAGTTTATCATCGGCGACGCTGCCGTGACCGTCAAGGCCACTTTCAAGGCCAGCGCCTGATTCAAGAAGGAGGAGTGAAAAATGCCTGCTACGCTTGATATGTTCAACACCATGACCATGCTGAAAGCCGTGGAGCAAATGAAGCCCATTCCCCGTTTCCTGGGCGACATGTTCTGCGCGGATGACGGCACCACCGACGATGACCACCTGTTTTACGACTATCGCAAGGGCGATCAGACCGGCCTTGCGCCCTTCGTCGTACCCGGCACGGGCGGCATCACCATCAACCGTGAAGGATTTGAGATGCGTCAGGTGGCCTTTTCCCGCATGGCTCCGCAGCGCATCATCACCATGCGCGACATTAGCGTCCGTCAGTTCGGGGAGAATATCGTTGGCGGCATGACGCCCGCCGACCGCAGCAAGAAGAAGGTCGCCGAGGATCTGAAAGTGCTGCGCACCGTGAACCAGAACCGCCGCAACTGGATGGTTCGTGAAGTCCTCATCAAGGGCAAGCTGGAAATCTGCCGGTACACCCATGAGGGCCGCGAGGCGCAGGCGAGCATGTTGGCCGATTTTGGATTCGAGAACTACTACGAGCCCGCTGTGAAGTGGGACCAGGCCGGCGCACGGTTCGAGTATGACTTCGAGAAATTCAATGAAGCCATCATGGAAGAGGGCGGCGACGTGGACACCATTCTGATGGGCCCCGGCGTATTCGATACCATGCTGGAAAACGAGTTCTACCTGAAATCTCTCGACCTGGACAAGGCGGCCATGGGTGAGCTGCGGACGCGGTACGCCGGTCAGGGCCTCTATTTCCGTGGCCTTACCCGCAACGGAATCAAGATGGTCTCCGACTACGCCAAGTTCAGGAACGATGACGGCCAGATGGAATATGAGATTCCGTATGGTCACATCCTGCTTACTTCCACGGTGAACAAGCCCCTGCGGATGCTGCATGGCCCGATCACGAAGGTCAAGGGCACCGATGACAGCGCCCGTCACGAGACCTACGTCAAGAAAGAGGTCCCGTTCCGCATCGGCAACAGCGACAACGACACCATCATCAATCGGCTGGTGAGCTGCCCCACCGTCATTCCTGATAACGTGGGCGCTTGGGGCGTCATGCGCGTACTGTAAGGCAAGGAGGCGTCCATGATGGATTATATCGCCAAAGTAAAAACCGCCATTTTCCCCCTTGGCCTGGTGGCTAAGGGGGAAAAATTGCGCAAGGAGCACCTTGACGCGCTGGGCACTGATACCATAGCCGACATGGTCAGGCGCGGCGTGCTGATCTGTGAAGGAGCAGAGGCACCCGACGACTATGCCGACGCCGATTATCGGGACGATAACAGCGATATGGGCGATGTGAGCGCCGATATGCAGCAGAGCGCGAACGATGATGCTGATACTTCCGACGGCGACGATACACAGGTCGACACGCAGGAGGACGAGTTCGACGAGGACGAAGAAGCCCCTGAGATTGACGTGATGGCCGGTATCGTGAAGGACGAGCCGGAAGCCGCTGTAGAGCCTGCGCCCAAGACCCGCAACGCGGGCAAGAGGACGCCGAAAGGAGGTAAGACCAAGTGAAGGTGCTGGAACTGAAAACCAACCGCGTCATTGAAGTCAATGACGGCTATGGCGAGCGCCTGATTCAGCATGGCATGGCCGTTCTGCCGCCCGAAGCGAGGCAGAGCGAGCAGCAGAAGAAAGCGCAGAAGGAACAGCCCAGGAAGGGCGATGCCTGATGGCCCTGAAAGACCGCATCGCGGAGGATATTGACCGTATCTTCATGCAGATGGATCACTTCGCCGAAATCCATTACTGGAACGGCATTGCCATAACGTGTGTCCCGGATGACGAGGATTCGCTGAAGCGCAAAAACAACAATGTGAATGACATAAGCTGGGACAACAACACCCGGCAGATTCTCATTCACACTCCCCTCTCCACCTTCCCAGGCGGCAGAGAGCCGGAGCCGAACACGCACATCATGTTTGACAAACGCCCCATGAAAGTGCTGGATGTCCAGCACAACATGGGGCTTTTGGACATCATGCTGATTGCGCTTGACCCAAGGGAGATGATGTAATGCGATTCACCGAACGCCTGAGAGCACTCAAAAACTGGGTGACGGATGAACTTTGCAAGGGGCGAGAGATGAAAGCCCCCGGCGAGAACATGAACATCGGCGAGATCAGGCGGCAGGAGCCGCGCTGCTATCTGGCCTGGGCTCCGGCCAGGATTGACCAGACCGGCAAGATGCGGGAAGACCCTGCAAGCGTCGTGCCCGGCATACTGATTATGCCCAATCAAGCCTACGGAAAGTACATGGAAGAAAAGCGATTCGACCGGTACAACAATATCCACCGCCCGCAGGAGATGGGACAGCACCTATCTGTGAGCATACTGTTCAGCGTGTATGAGCCCGGCGTGCGTCTGCCGGGCTTTGTGGATACCGTAGGCGAATCCGGCGAGGGGCTCAATCTTGCTCTGATCGAGGAAGGGACGGAGCAAGGTCTGTTTACGCTGATGAACTGGATGGACGATTGCATGGAAAAGCTGGTCGGACAGAAGATCATTCCCAAGTCCGACCTGTACGTGGATGAATCGACCATCACCTACAGCCTGTACACAGACCAGAGCTACGTCGTGGACAGGCGGCCCATCTACTACGGATTTGTCAACGTCACGTTCGGCTGCTACGCCAACGATGGCGCTGAAACATCCATCGAAGAAATGCTGAAATAAGGAGGAATAAACCATGTCTGTTTTGCCTGATTACCTGCATGGCGCGTATGGCTTGACGCACGCTGTCAGTATCCGCGTGCCCGACGAGAGCCAGAGCACCATCGTATACGTCGGAACCGCGCCGGTTCACACGCTCGGCCTTGCCAGCGGCGAGACCTACAACGTGAACAAGCCCGTCCTGGTCAGCTCCATGGCGGAAGCCCGGAAGCTGTTCGGCTACAGCGACGATTGGGCCAAGTACACGCTCTGCGAGGCGATGTACGCCCATTTGCAGAACAAGGGCGTCGGCCCGCTGGTGTTCATCAATGTGCTTGACCCCACCAAGGCCAGCCACAAGAGCGCTACCCCGGTTTCCAACGACCTGACCCCCAGCAACGGCGTTATCGTCATCGCCAGCGCCGAGAGCATCATCCTGGAATCCGTGGTCATTCAGACCAAGGATGATACCCCCGTGACGAAGGTCAAGGGCACCGATTATGAAATCGCCTACAACATCGACAAGCAGCAGATCGTCATTACAGAACTGCGCGATGGAGGGTTGGGCACTTCGGCCCTGACGGTGAAGTACAACACCATCCTGCCCACCGGCGTCACCAACAGCGATGTGATCGGCACTACCGATGGCCTGGGCCTGAACACCGGCCTTTACGCCGTGATGAACGTGTACCAGGCTACGGGCTTCATCCCCTCCTTCCTGGCCGCGCCGGGCTTTTCCTGCATCCCGGAGATTCACAGTGCCATGGCGACGATCAGCCAGAAGATCAACGGACATTGGGACGCCTACATGTTCGTCGATCTGCCGCTCACCAGCGGTGGCACGACGCTGACGCTGGACACCGCTGTGAATTTCAAGAACGCCAACGGCTACAGGGGCAAGAACGAGACCGTCTATTTCCCGATGGCGAAGGGCACGGATGGCCGCTACTACCATCTGTCGGTGCTGGCGGCGGCGAACTTCCAGGAGCTGCTGATCGCCCAGGAGGGCATCCCCTATCGGACGGCCAGCAACACCGATTGCCCCATCATCGAGAATCTGTATACCGGCTCCGACGACACCGGGCGCGTGTACGATGATAATGTCATCAACAACAAGCTGAACAAGAACGGCATCGCCAGCGCGGCCTACGTGGGCGGACGCTGGGCCATCTGGGGCGCTCACAGCGCGGAGTACGACCAGAACAACGGCGACGAGATCAATGTCTCCGAGACCAATATCATGATGCTGTACTACATCAGCAACGACTTTCAGCACCGTCGTTCTGCGGACGTTGACCAGCCCATGACGGCCAACGACCTGATGACCATTGTCGCCGAAGAACAGTCCAGGATCGACGCGCTGCTGAAAACCGGGGCGCTGATCTTCGGCGAGGTGTATGTGAATGCCGATTCCGACGCCCGCAGCGACATGATGAAGGGTGATTACAGCTTCACCTTCAACGTCACGACCACGCCCATTGCCAAGAGCCTGACGGCCATTGTCAACTGGACGGACGCCGGTTTCGTGACCTACTTCGAGAGCCTGGCCGCATAAGGAAGGAGGAGCCATAAATGCCTACGAGAGTCTATAACAACGTCGAAGGCCACCGGGTCATTGACAAGGTTGGCGGCAAGAAATATACCATCGAGGACGTAACGAAGATCGGCCTGCCGACCTTCAAGCATCCGACCACGGAGCTGAAGAACATCTCCGGCATGGCGATGGACGTGAACATGCCGAACACCACCCACCTGGAGGCGGCTGACTTTACGCTGTATCACAACAACGGCCTGAACAGCCAGTATCTCGCGGTGCCCGAAAAGCACCAGTTCGAGGTCAGGACGGTTCGCCAGAAGTTCGTGACCGCCAAGGGCGAAATCCAGCACGAATCCGTGAAATACCGCGTGACCGGCATCCACTCCGAGACCCAGAAGGGCGACATCGAAACCGGCAACCCCTACGGCAGCACCGAGAAATACTCCCTGCTGCGCTGGGAGGAAGAGGTCGATGGGAAGGTCATCACCATCTATGACGCCATTGCCGGTATCATCAAGCATAACGGCAAGGAGTACACGGATGTGATTGAGAGCATGTTGAAGTAACACGCTCAACAACGGCAAATGCGCGGACGTTTTCGCATTTCGCGCATTTGCCGCGCCATCATAGGAGAAGATATATGAATAATATTACTGAAATCAAGGCGGAAGCCGAAAAGAAGCCGGAAAACCCCGGCACAGAGATTAAGAACAACCCCGAAAAGACCATCGAAGCATTGAAGGAGCGTCTGGAAGAGTACAAGGCCAAGAGCGCGGAAGCGACCGCCGCCATCAAAGAGGGCAAGGGCCGCCTGCACCTGGAGACGCCGATTGTGGCGAATGACGAGGAGATTACTGAACTCACCTACGACTTTACCAGCCTCACGGGCATGGAATATGTGGCCGCGATGGATAGCGACCCGAATGCCATGCAGATATTCAAGATCACCTACCGTCAGGGCCTTGCCCTGTTCGCCACGGCTGCCGCCAAGCACACGGAATCGGTTGATTCCAGGGACATCATGGAGCGCATCGGCATGACCGATGCTGTGGAGGGCGTGCAGCTGGCAACCCTTTTTTTCAGCTCTTCGACGCGGGCGGGGCGGCTTCGTATCTCGAAAAAGTGATACAAGCGGGAATGGTCACGCACACGTCGATCACAGACCTTTTGGAACTACCCATCATTCGCTTCTGGTATGTTTTCAGAGCAATAGCGAATGTCATCAAGAAGCCGGACGACGCCTGAGCCCACGGGGTTCAGGCGTCATTATTCTCATGGGAGGAGTGGGCAACGTGGAAATACTGTATCAGGGTTACGACATCACGGAATACGCGCACGTCAGGAAGTGCGTCGCCCACGATACGGCGGATGATCGCTGCGACAGTCTGGATATAGAGTTTGAGAACGCGGCCGGATGGTACGGCTGGGGGCCGCAGGAGGATGACCAAATCATTGTATCTCATGGCGGATATGACACCGGCATTATGTACGTGAATACGATCATCCCCGAAGATGGGAAATTCAGGATTATCGCCACGTCCTTGCCCAGCACAGCACGTATCCGGGGTTATACGAGTTTCAGGGGCAACACCATCGAGGAAATCATGCGGATATGCGCCATCAGCAGCGGCATGGATTTCCGCATCTATGGGATTGACCCAGACATCACCATCCCCTACATTGAGCGCAACTACGAGGGCTACGGTGCTTTCCTATGCCGACTGTTGAGAATGGAGGGCGCGACACTGAAATGTGTCAACGGGCGTTTTGTGGCAATCGGCATCGAGTACGCCCAGGCGCGTGAAGCGCATCAGACCATCACCGTAAAGGCCGACATGGACGGCATGGAATACCGCAGGAGCGGACGGCGCTATCGAGCGCTGACCATTGAAACGCCCTGGGCGTCGGCAACCGCGATGGACACGGCGGTTAAGGACAATTACTGCATCACATTGAACCAACCTCCGGCGCGAGATGCCTTGCAGGCGGGGCGCTGGGCCAGGGGGCTTCTGCTGCAAAAAAACAGGCAGCATGAAAGCCTGAAATTATCGACCGATTACAACGCGGGATTTACAGCCATGACCCGCATCAACATAGAGGACAACACAGATCGCGCCGACGCTGCTGGTGAATGGATCATAGCCGGGGCGCATCACGACTTTTTCAACAAGAAATCTTCCGTGGAAATGCTCAGATGTATTTCGACGATTCAATAGGGGCGGGATTATGAACGGGAATCAGAATGGAAACGGCGCTCTCATTGAGCGCGGCACCATCAGGAGCATTGAAAGCGCCTGTTATATCGTGGCGTCACTGGACAGGAAGGACATTATCTCCCCTCCCCTGGGCGCTATCGGCGAGGGTTACGCGGTGGGCGACATGGTTCTGTTTGTACTGTTTTCGGACGGAACCGGCAAGATCATCTGTAAGGCATGAGGTAACGCGGATGATAAGGCAAGCGATACGAAAGATCAAAGCCGGGATTCGATTTATCGTGCCCCGGTTCTATTTCCTTGAAAGCGGTACGCTGATTATGTGGCTCGGCTATGAGTTCTATTTCTGAATTGAGCAACGACAGAGGGCGGTGAAAGCATGGCGCAGACCCTTCAAACCAATATCGTCATCAATGCGACTTCCAACGGTTTCGGCGAGATCGGAAACACGCTGTCCGTACTTGGTGCGCAGATTGACGCTGTCAGCCAACACCTGATTAACTTCGGCAAGGACAGCCTCAACGTCTACCAGGATTACGAAAAGAACATGGCCGAGGCGCGGGTAGCGCTGGCTACGATCTACGGCAGGGACACCAAGCAACTGAATGATGTCATGGCCGACCTGGATGCGGCAGCAACACAATGGGCCAGCAGCACGATATTCCATACGGATGACATCGGCAATGCCATCACGGAGGCCGCACGCGCCGGTTGGGATTACAACCAGATCATATCAGGTCTCCCCGTGGCGATGGAACTTGCACAGGCGGGTTCCATTGATCTATCCGATGCTTTACACTACATCACAGAAGCGGCAAAGGCGGGAGGATTTGCCTTTGAAGATTTAGGAGACCTTGTTGATCTGTGGACGTTTGCCGCTAACAGTAGCAATGGTTCCGTAGAGAGTTTTGGCGATGCCATGCTGAAATTAGGTTCCTCTATGCGCTTTACCGATAGCAAGGAAGAACTATTCTCCTTGATTGCCCTGATGCACGACATGGGCGAAAGCGGAACCACAGCAGCAACATTACTCCGAAATAGCATAATGCGCTTGCTTGCACCTTCAGGTATTGCGGGAAGCATTATGGATGAACTCGGAGCTACGGACGAAGAAATCAACGAAATACGTCAAGACGCAAACAAACTTGCTGCTTTCGATACGCTAAAGGCCAATGGCTTTGACCCGTTTGACGAAAACAGACAAGCAAAACCTATACTTGAAATCTATTCAGAGTTAGGAAGCGTATTGGCAGATATAGCGGGCGGATATGACAATATCGTAAAGAACGAAACAACTCTCGGCATACTAAGCAATATATTTGGCGTTCGCAGCATGACGGGCGCTTTGAATATTGTTACCGCATTGGAACATGCCAAAGAGTTGTACGATCAGATGGTGAATGGCGATGCAGCAGGGTACGGAGAATACGCCGCCGAAACCATGATGGACACCCTATATGGGGCTACTGAAATCTGGGAAAGCAAAGTCGAAAGACTCAAACAAAAGACCGGCGAAGCCCTGGCCCCACAGCTTGAAGATGTGTATGAGTTTCTCGGCGGCATCGTGGACAGCCTTTCGTCACTGGACACGGGCGCATTCAATGCGCTGGTGGCGGGGCTGGAAGTCATCGCTGCCGCAGGGCCCGGCCTGATGATCGCGGGCGGCGCGTTCCGCTTCCTCGCCTACGCCATGACGCCGGCCGGAGCCATAGGGCTTACGGCGGTTGCATTGGCGGCAGCGGCGGCAGCTATCAACGAGCTGGAAAAGGCCGACTTTGAAAGCAAATTCGGAGACCTGGAACTGGATTCATCAGGCGTTCAGAATTACGTCCAGCAGCTTGGTCAGGATTTCCAGCAGGCATACAGCGATGTCAATCAATTCAAAACCGCGCTGAATGAGGCCGTGACCGCATACACGGACGCCAGCGCATCATTTAAGGAGAGCCTGCTGTCTGATATGCTCACAGACCTCGAAATCAAAGAAGGTTCCGAGGAATACTCTTCGCTGACCGGGCTCGGTGAATCCATGATCGCCGCGGTTCAGAGCGGTATTGAAAACAACTACGCCGCCTTAATGAACAGCATCACCACATCCTTTGCGGAGGGCGGCGACCCGGATCAGGTGAACGACCCGATTTGGGTTCAGATGATGGGCGTCATCGAGCAGGGTATGCAGGCGGACATCGACCGGGCAAACGAGCTGGCCCAGGAGTTGCGCAATGCCCTGACCTCCGCCCTGGGTGACGGACACCTGACGGCTGATGAGATCGGCAAGATACAATCCATCATGGACGAGCAGAACGCCCTACTCGCCCAACAGCAGGATCGGGAGCATTACCTGGAGCGCCAGAAATTGCTCCGCAAGGCCCAGACGCTCGGACTTGACACTATACGGGAGAGTTCGGAACAGATCGAAAAGGAACGCAACGCGGAACTTGAAGATCTGATGTCCCGTCAAGATGCTGATTACTACGACATGTCATCGTGGTATGACAAGGCCATCGAAAACGGTTGGATGGTTCCGAATACCGACGGCACACCGGGCGAACACGCTGCCACCCAGGACGACAAAAACGCCGCGCTGGGCGCCCTGAAAGACAAGCAAGCGCAGGAGCAATACGCCTGGAGCGGTCGATTCAGTGATTTCCTGATGGGACTGTGGACAGAGGGCATCACGTCCAGTGATTTAAGCGGCGCATGGTCAGCACTTGAACAGTTGGCAGGAGACTTCCGCCAGGCGGGCGGTATCGTTACACAAGATGCGGCGAAGGACTTTAATTCTCAGGTCGGCGGAAACGAAGCCTGGCAGCTTTCGCAATACCTGACCGAGATGGTCAACGCCTTGGGCGGTTATGACGCACTACAGGGCTACGCGGATTACTTCGCCTCCCAGGGCGATACCGACATGGCGCAGCGCTATCAGCAGATCATGGACATGTACGACGCGCTGGGTGGTGCTACTGGTGCGCCCGGAGGGACGGCTATAGCCGGTACCATCGGACAAGGTGATTACGGGGATATTTCTGGCTCCTACGAACAAATGGCCGCGTTGCTGAAAGGCGCGGGAACCGCACTGACGCCAGAAGGACTTGTGCAAAATATGCAGGACTATCGGGACATCATGGGGATGGAACCCGATACTTCGCACTGGTTCGACACACTGGGCGAAGATTTGTACAATCAGATGTCGCAGGCAGCAAGCGACGCAGGCTACAGAGGAAACATCACCGACTGGTTGGACTCGCTAAATGCCGAGATGCAAGTAACGCCCGTAGTAGACGAGGACGCTCTGGACACCGACCTGGACCCGGTTGAAATGCCGGTTGAACCACAGGTTGATGAGGAAGATGCCCTTGAATCTATGGAAGATCAGGCCATAAATGTCACTGTTGATGGTGATACAGGCGATTTGGAAGCTACCATTGACGGCGCAGATGGTCAGACGTTATTGGAGTATGTCGAAGGAGACATCGCATATCTCGTTATGTCGATTGATTCTCAAGACGGGAGGCGCTTAGTTGAGAATGTAGTTGGCGATGCCTCCGAACTCGCTCGTGTTATAAACTCCTATAATGGCAAAACCATCACCGTCCATATTCATGCCGTCGAGAACTTCGCCTCCGGCGGTCGCGCCACAGAGGCGTCGATCTTCGGCGAGGCCGGACCTGAATGGGCCATCCCCGAGCAACACACCCAGAGGACGGCGGAGCTGTTGGACGCCGCCAGAGCGGCCAGCGGATTCACCTGGCCGGAGCTGCTGGCCCGCAACGGGGGCATGAACGCCAATCCGAACAATACGCCGACCACGCTGGTCTACAGCCCGACCATTTACGCACAGAACGCGGAGGGCGTGGAGGAGAAGCTGATCGCCGACAAGGCGCGGCTTGAAAAGTGGCTCGCCAATAAACAGATGATGGATAGAATGGAGGTCTATTCGTGACACTGAGCGGACAGATTTGGAAGTGCAGCGCCGGTGAGACCTTTGACAATGTTGCGCTGCAAGTGTACGGCGATGAAAACTACGCCTGCGAGCTACTGAACGCAAACCCGGCATTATCACTTATTCCCGTATTCAACGGTGGCGAAATACTTCAACTGCCCGTGGTTGAGGTGGTGAATGTTGAAGATGACCCTGACGCTGTAGACTATATGCCTGCCAAAGCGCCATGGAAGGAGTGATGAATTATGGCATACGCTATTCCCCCGGGATTAATCGGCAGAGGCCCGTATCTGCCTGGAAATCGTCAAGATGACAAGGACGAGAAGGAAACCAAGGCAAAAGCGGGCAAGGCCGGGGAGATTGCGCGCTGGAACAACCATGCATTCAAGGTTGACAAGAAGTCGATACGCGGATTTACCAGCCTGCAAATCAAGGGCTCGACCGAAACCGAGGACAAGGTTGGCAACAATCAGAAGTTTGTCAGCCGGAAGAACAGCAAGCCCACCGAGATCACGCTGACCGCTGTATTGAACGCACAGATGGGCTGTGATGTGCGCAAGGAAGCCATGCAGTTTGTGGCCGAAGCCTACGCGGGCAACAAGGACTTTTTCTACATTGGAAAATCCAAGCTGGCGACCTACAAGCTGATGCTGACGGACGCCACCGTGAAGAATGTTGTCATATCCCCGAAGGGCAAGTGGTTGAGCGCCGATGTGGCCCTGACGCTGAAACAATGCACCCAGAAGAACGGCTCGACCGCAGGCGTGGTCGATAAAGGATCAAGCGGAGATTCTGACGGCGGCGGTGGCAGCGGCGGTGGCGGTGGTGGGGGCGGTGGGGGGGGTGGCGGCAGCAAGAAGAGGGCCACCAAGAAAAAAGGGTGGTTCACCAAAACCAAAGAGGCAACGTCGGATGAAAATAGAAAAGGAACCGGCGACAAAGCGAAAGATTGGGTGAGTCAACATTCAAAGAAAGAAACTACTCGAACCGCCCAGGATGAGATCGACAAGCGAAAGAAGCAGGCCCAGCAGGGCCGAACCGGCGGCGGTGGCATGGCGACGCAATAACGGAGGATGACGCATGGCTGAATATGTGATCGACAATATTGCCGCGCCCATTGATTTCCAGGAAAGCGACATCCTTCAAAGGACGCTGCAAAACGCGAAAAACCTGTTGATGTGCAGGATGGGCGAAGTGCCCTATGACCGCGCCAGGGGCTTTGACCCATCTCTGTTTTACCTGCCCATCAACGAATTGCGCGAGGAACTGCTGCCCGAATTGGACAGACTGATGATCTATGAGCCGGATGTGGCGGTGGTGGACGCTGAGGCGACGCTGCTGCCGGATTCATCCACGTACATCAAATGCACGGTTGAGATCAACTTATAAGAACAGGCGGTGAGCAATGTCATGGATGATACCGAACTGCACTATGTCACATACGACCCGAAGGAAATATGGCTGGAAATGATGATGGCCTACATCGAGGCCGGCGGCGACATACTCTACTCCGGCGACGAGAAGGAGATGCTTCTGCGAAGCGTGCTGGCAGACATCGTACAAGTGTTTGCCGGTATAGACAACGCCCTTCGGATGCAGACGCTTCGCTACGCCATAGGCGATTACCTGGACATTATCGGGGAATTGCGCGGCTGTGAGCGCATCCAAGCCGCCCCCGCTACAGCGACTGTGACCATCGTTACAAACGCCACAGGGGAAAGCGAGACCCTGGAGGCCGGTACAGCCATCACCGCAGACGGTCAGATGTTCTATCTACTGGACGAGGACATTACACTTTCCGGCTATCAACAAACCCTAACGGCGACGGTAACAGCAGACCGCACGGGTAGCGTGGGTAACGGACTATTGGCCGGGACACAGATGCACATGCAATCCCCCCACCCCGCCATCAACAACGTGACGGCGGCCAGTGACGCGACCGGCGGCCAGGAAAAAGAACAGGATGACAATTACCGTGAGCGCATCCGGGAATACGGCCTTGCCAGCATTTCAACTGGCCCGGCGCGTCAGTATGAGGCCGCCGCAAAAGCGGTCAGCAGCGTGATCGTTGACGCAAGGGCGATCAACCTTGGAGCGGGCCAAGTCGGGATTTATCTGATCCTGTCGGACACCACCGGCGCGGCGGCGCTGCTGGCGGCTGTGACCGAGGCTCTGAACGGGGATGAAGTGCGCCCCCTGACCGACACCGTATCCGTCTATCAGGCGACCAACATTCCCTACACGCTGAACGTGGAGTATGTAGCCGACAATTCCAGCGCCACCGCCCAGGCCATCGCGGACGCCGTGGAAGCCTACCAAGAATGGCAAGAGAACACCATCGGCACGGCATTCAACCCCGACCGGCTCATGGCCTCCATCTATCAGGCGGGCGCTACGCGGGTCATTTGGGGCGGTGGCAGCAATTTCAACGGCGATGCTGTGGAGTATACCCCCATCGCTGAAAACGCCAGATGTCAAGGCACGATCACCATTACGGCCATCGGGGGGTGATTGACGATGTTCGATTTCGACGTTGAAAAATGGGTGCCTAAATTCATTCTGGGCGATAAAAACGGCTACGCCATCGCAAAGGCCATAGAGGCGGCCATGCGGAGCATGAACGCCACTGTCAGGCAAAGCCTGGATTGTTTGCTCGACTATGACACGATGCCGGAATGGCGGTTAGATGAACTGGCCTGGGAATTGAACTGCCTTTATGACTACAATGCCAGCATCGAAACGAAACGCGAGTGGATTAAAAACGCCGTACCGCTGTACCGGCTGTTCGGAACGCCGCAGGCGGTTTATAAATACCTGGCTGGCTACTTTGACGATGTTGAACTGGAAGAAGCCTGGCAGTACGGCGGCGACCCCTTCCACTTCCGAATCACGGTAGACGGCGAATGGGCGGACGAAAACGAAGCCTGGGCCCGCAAGGCCATTGCAGCCGCTAAGAACGTGCGAAGCGTGCTCGATTCCCTGGCCGCTGGCGCTTTTGGGGAGATCGTGGTGGACGCGGAGCAGGCGGGGGTTCACGGCTTCCAATATCCCATGACGAGTACGCTGCTGAAAGCCGGTACAAGGCCGAGGGTCAACACCATCGGCGTGCTGGATGACAGCGAGTTCGACGCCGACGCCGAGGGACAGGGGCACCATTTCCCATACCCGATGACAGGGACGAAGCCCGACGTTTCCACGATGGGCTTTGACGATAATCCACGGGTAGATGTGGACGCGGACGCCACGGGCTATCCCTTCCCGTACAACATGCCTGGAGAGAACAAGAAAACCGGGACATGGCCCGACGTTTCCACGATGGGCGCAATCACACATGGCACGATCCACGCCGACAACGGCGGCGAGGTTTATGCTGTACCGTACAAGATGTGCGGGCGCGACACTTTGTAACGAAAGGAGGGGCGGAATCATGGCGAATACCCAAATCGCACTGACGGCGGCGGCGCTGAACGCGCTGCGCGTGTTCGTGCGGGACAATATCGCCTATGCGCAGTACAAGGTTGGCAGCACCTATTACCGCGCTGAAATCCAGGATAAAGAAGTGCTGCCGGATGGTCGGGTGAGCATCACTTTCCTGATCGACCACACCATAGCGGGCAACATCACCGTTACCGAAGTGCAGTTGTACAACCACAGCGGGACGCTGTTCGCCAGTAAAACGGTAAGCATCACGCGGCCATCGGCCACCGAGGGCATATTGTATCGGTGCCGGTTCAGCGTGACGCAACCGGCAGCATAGCAGGAAGGAGGAAAACAGGATATGTCCTATAACCAGCGGATCGGGTGGAAGGATGAGGTTGTTGAATATCCTCGTCGCTACACCGAGGTTGTCAACAGCGACGGCACGATTGAACACAATCCCGCGCCGGGTGAAACCATCCAGGAAGGGACGCCGCAGAGCGCGACCAACTTCAACACCATGGACGAAGCCTTGCAGCACATCTGCATCGCCTTTGACGAATTGCAGATGACCATGCAGGCCGAACTCCGGGACGCCCAGGACGAGATTGCGACGCTGAAAGCCCAGGTCGCAGCCATTGGGGGTGACAGTTAATGGCTTTCAAGATCGTGAGGAACAGCACCGGCGTACAGGAAAGCGCCGACAAGGCCGAAGTGCTGATCGAATCGGCATCTGATCTGGCCGACCTGCCCGCCCACCTGGCTCCGGGTAGCGTGGCCTACACCGCCAGCATGAGCGCCATGTACATGAAAGCCATCGACGGCACCTGGACGAAGATCGGGGGCTGATGACATGGACATGACAAGCATCGGCGCGGCGCTCGCGCTTGTGGGCGGCGCAGCGGGCGAAGCCAGCGCAGCGGCAGAGGCCGCGAACAAGGCGGCGAAGGACGCCGGCGACGCGGCGACGGCGGCGACCAACGCCGCAGCCGCAGCGAATACCGCCGCAGCGGGCTATTCCAACCTGGACAAGGACGCCGTGATAGACCGCACGGCGTTTAGTTTTGCCCTGATGACGTTTCAGGCAGAGTTACGCGACGTACAGGCCCGCCTCGCTACTGCCGAGGCGAGGTTGACGGCGCTGACATAACGAGAAGGAGGTACACCGGCTATGGACGAAAACGAAGTCCTGACCATGGAAGAACTGGCCGACATGCCCGAGCCGCCCTACGACCCCGAGGAGGACGAGCGCAGGCGGCAGGCGGAATGGGAAGCCAAGATCAAGCCCTTCCGGGATCTTCGGACGCAGATCAACGAACATGACGAACTGATGGCCGACATGCTCTATGAGGTCACTCTCCTGGAGCTGGGCGTAGAGGAGGAATGAAGCCATGACCTATAAGCTGATGGAGCGCATTATCAACAATGCGAAGAAGGACGGCACGCTGGAGCAGAAGCGGGCCGACATTATGAACAAGCTGGATGCCTTTTACGCGGCTGACCGCCTGACCCGTGAGGAGTACGAGGCGCTTGTCGCGCTGATGAATGCGTAATGAGCGACCTGATTGACCGGCTGGCCGCGTGGTGGACTGACCGGCTATACATCCACGATCTTCAAAGAATGGAGGCAGAGATTATGACCTATAAGCTGATGAAGCGCCTGATTGAAAGCGGGCTGAAAAAGGGCACCCTGGACCGGGAGGCGACCCTGCTGAAACTGGACGTGTTTCTGATGGCGGACAGGATCACCGCCGAGGAATACCAGGAACTCGTTGACCTGATGAACGGAGGCGCGACCAATGAATAATTCCCCGCTGGAATTTCTGGCGAAGAAGTACGGCAACATCGTCAAGTACGACGCTGCCGGTAACGTCGCCGGTATTTTCGTCAAGTTCCCCAAAATGAAATCCTCCGACCTGGTGGCCGGTCTGCCGGAGCATACCCACCCCGCTTTCATCATCAACGGCGTGGAGCAGGATTATATCCTGATCGGCAAGTACAAGGGCGGCGAGAACGGCGTAGCGAACGGCGCGTTGGTGAGCCTGCCCAACATCATGCCCGCCCGGAGCCTGGGCGCCGACCAGTGCCTTTCCCGCATGAAGCTGGCGGGCGCCGGCATCACCGGCATGACGTGCGCGGACGGCGGCTTTATCAAGCTGCTGGCGCAGAAACACGGCTGGGTTCCCAAGGGCAACACCTATTGGGGACAGAGCCACAAGGACGCGACGTGTTGGGAGGTCGGCAAGCAGTTGACCGTGAACACCGAACGCGCCTTTGAGGGCTACGTGTATAAGTGCCTGATTGCCCACACCACGGCGGCGGAGCTGCGGCCCGACATCACCCCGACCCATTGGGAGAAGGGCAAGTACATCGGCGGCATCAGCCAGGACACCGGCATTGACGCGAACCATCAGACCGGCTATCGGACGCTGAACGGCAGCGGCCCGCTGGACTGGTATCTGGGCAAAGACCCGGCCAACCTGGCTGACATCATCGGCTCCAGCATGGAACAGCAGTACGGCTATCGAATTGTCGGAATGGAGCTTCAGATTCTCGAAAACAACAACGCCGCAGACCCGAATGCCGACCTGTCCGCGTCCTCCGCCGCGTGGAAAGCGATTCTCCCCAACGTCGCCGACGATGGCTATATCCTCGTCGCCCCCGGCACGGCGGGCACACTGCACTGGCGCTGGTTGAATAACAAGATCACGCTGGACAACACCATCACCGAGGAAGAAATGGACGGACAATATCGCGGCACGAACTTCAAAGACCTTGCCGTGAATACTACCAACGTCCCCTATGTTCCCCACATTCTGAAAGAATTGGGGCTTTTCCCCACTGGCGCTGGTGATACTACCGAGGGATATTATTATATCCACATGACGGCGGCAGAGCGCTTCCCCCGTCGCGGTGGCGGCTACAACAGCGGCAGCCCCGCGGGGCTGGGCTATGTCGATGCCAGCTACGGGCGCGGCTATACGTACCCGCCCTATGGGTGCCGCCCCCGCTCCCTCCCCTGAATCCCTGACCCCTGAAAACTGAATCCCTGATGGGGCCACCCGATAGGGTGCGCCCCCGGCGCGGTGCGACAGCGCCGCGCCGCCGTTTCTGAAAGGTGAATGACATGCCTGAATTGAAGTATGACCGGGCGAACCCCGGCCCGTGCTGTCAGAAGATCGACGATATGATCCAGTACGCACGGCCCATAATCGCCCGCTGGCCCGCGTTTCACAAGTACACGCTGGGCGAGGACATCATGCAGGAGATGTACACGATGCTGCGGCTTGCGACCAAGGCGCGGTTGAGGTACATGAACAAAAGCACCCTGGCCGACCTGGACACCAGTAAGGCGGTGCTGGATGTGTTCATACAGCAGGCCAACAAGGTCATATTCACCGACAGGAACGGACGCGAAAGGCGCTTGCTCACAGATCAGAGCTTCGGCGTATGGTCTACGAAGGTTGCGGAGATCGGGGCATTGATCGGCGGTTGGATGGCTTCGGTATCAGACCGCAGGAGCAGCGACCAGCGAAGGTAATCCCGCAAGGGTTACTCCGGGAACGTGCCGTGATTTGGACGGCTTCTGAATCCGAGCGTTCGTTAGCGCTTCCCCCGTCGCGGTGGCAACTACAACAACGGCAGCAACACGGGGCTGGGCTATGTCAATGCCAACAACGAGCGCGGCAATACGAACACGAACTATGGGTGCCGCCCCCGCTCCCAACATACATCAAAATTGCCGGATCAACCACGAGTTACCGGCTGTCCTTCTGGTGGGAGGGGTGCGTTTCCGTGGTGCAACAACACCTAAACAACAATCCTGCTCCATCATCCCTATTATCCGGGGCAGGAATCGCCGTGAAGGGCCTGGGAGGGCATAAGGCTATGACTGACAGCAGCGGAATACAGTCTACCGCCAAATGGCAACATCACGCACGGCAGTATCACAGGGCGGTGATCTTTTGGAGGGGCTGCACAATCTGAAAGACCGCATCTGTGACTTTGAAAACCTCATGGGCGCATACCGGGACGCGGCCAAGGACAAGCGGTATCGCAACGAGGTTTTGAATTTCACCTTCAACCTGGGCGAAAAGCTGCTGGACATCCAGCGGGACTTGCTGGAGATGACCTACACCGTAGGGCCATACCGGGAGTTCTATGTGCGCTACCCAAAGCCGCGCCTGGTGATGGCGCTGGGCTTTCGGGACAGGATCGTACAGTGGGCGATATACCGGCAGATCAACCCATTCCTGGACAAGCGATATATCAATCACTCCTACGGTTGCCGCAACGGGAAGGGCACACTCCCTGCGGCCCAATGCCTGCTCAACTGGCAACAGGTTATCAGCCGGAAGCCCGATGCTGATGACTGGTATCTGATTAAGGGCGACGTATCGAAGTATTTCTATCGCGTGGATCATGTGAAGGTGCTGAACGCCTACCGCGCCATCACGGATGACGAGTGGTTCATGTGGCTGATTGGCACGATTGTCAACAACCCCGATGTTCCCTTCGGCTTGCCGGTTGGCATGAAGCCAAACGACTGTCCGAGAGGTCAAAGGCTGTTCGAGGTGGGAATGCCGATAGGCAATCTCACATCCCAGGAAACCGCCAACCTGTACCTGAACCGGCTGGACCAGTACGTGAAGCACGTCCTGCGCGTCCACTTCTATGAGCGCTACATGGACGATTTCGCGCTGTACGTGAAGGGCAAGGACAACGCCTGGCGGATATACCACCTGATAGAAAACTTCCTGCGGGATGAACTGCTGCTTGACATGTCGCCCAAGAGCCGAATCCAAAAGGCCACCTCGCCGGTTGAGTTCGTGGGCTACATGGTGTCGCCCCACGGGCTGCGCATGAGGAAGAAAACCACACGGCATATCAAGCGGAGCCTGCTCAAAGTGGCGGAGATGTACGCCGATGGGGAGATCGACTTCGACAAGGCGCTGGCATCCATCATCTGCTACGTGGGCATGACGAAGCACTGTCACGGCCACAATCTGCTGCGGTGGATTGAGGACAATATCACCCTACAGCGAAGGGAGGGCGCGACATGATAGGCATTATCAAGGCCGTTGCCATAGTCGCACTCATCGTATGGATCGTCTGGACAGCATGAGGGGGGATGAAATGAACACGGCCAACGCGCCGCCCGAGACAGGGCGGCATTTTTATTCCATCGTGCCCAGCGGTGAGGGCACCGTGGACGTGTACCTGAACCCGGCCATAGAGCCTATGACCACGGAGGACGGTATCACGGACTACGACATAGCGGTGCGCGTGGTGCGCGGCGTCAACCCCAACGACCCCCAATTCGGCGGGGATTTGGAGGGACACATACGCGCCCATTACGACGCATGGCGCGACAGCGGGGAGATGATCTATCTGTGAACGAGAAACGGATTTGGGATTTCCTGATGGAAAAGATCGGGAATCCCTGCGGCGTGGCTGGCCTGATGGGCAACCTCTACGCCGAAAGCGGATTGAACCCCATCAATCTGCAAAACACCTATGAGCGCAAGCTGGGGATGACGGATGAAGCCTATACAAAGGCCGTGGACAGCGGCAAGTATAAGGCCGGTTCCTTCATCCACGATGCTGCCGGTTACGGGCTGGCCCAATGGACGTATCACGCCCGTAAGGAGAAGCTGCTGGACTTCGCCAAGAAGCGCAAGGCGTCCATCGGCGACCTGGACATGCAGCTGGAATTTCTCTGGAAGGAACTCCAGGGGTACAAGGGCGTGCTGAAAGCGCTTTGCGAGGCCAAGTCCGTGCGCAAGGCCAGCGACGCGGTACTCACGCAGTACGAGCGCCCGAGAAATCAGGGCGAATCGGTGAAGAAGAAGCGGGCCAGCTTCGGCCAGCGCTACTTTGACCAGTTCGCCAATCAGACCAACGAAGAAAATGAGGAGGAAGGTGAGGACATGGTTAATACCGAGGCCGAAAACGCATGGGATGTCCCGGAGGATATGGTGTTCGTGCTGGACGCCAAGGGAAACCCCGTGAGACTGGAGGTGGCGGACGATGCAGACGATCAGGCATAAGGATTCCGACAGGCTGGTGGTCATTGCCAAGCTGCTAACCGGCTTTGTCACGGTGAAATCCAAGGTCGAGGACGTGGACAGCTTTATCAAGCTGCATCAGTCCTTCGACGCTGATTTCGTCGCGCATATCGTCGCGTGGCAGGGCAACCACGGCCTGACGCCGGATGGCGTGATCGGGCCGAAAACCTGGGCGGCGATTGCCGGGGCCGCGCCGACGTGCAGCACCAGCAAGCACAAGACCAGCGGCTACACCCTGGCCCTGCAAATTCTGTTGGATTCCAGCATCACGGCGGATGCGATCTACGGCAGGCGCACCAAGAATGCCGTCGCCGCCTATCAGTCGTGCAAGGGCCTGTCCTGTGACGGCATCTGCGGCCCCAAGACCTGGACGGCGCTGATTATCGGCACAGTCGAGGGCGTCAAGACCCATGCCGTGGCTGTAGCCGAGGGCACCTTTGTCCAGCCCACCGACTTCAAGCAGTACGACAAGCGCTGGGCGGACAAGATGTATTCCAACCACGGGGACAGGGAGCAGACCATGCGGACATCCGCCTGTGGCCCTACCAGCATGGCGGACATCGTTCACTTTGTTGTGGACAACACAATCAATCCCTACACGCTGGCCCTGATGGCGCTGAAATGGAAGGACAGGACGTATAATTCCGGCACGTCCTGGAAGTTCTTCACGCACATTCAGGCCAAGTACGGCTGGAAAAAGATGGTCGCCACCAAGAGCATTGAAACCCTGAAAGCCTGCCTGGACGCGGGCGGCTATGTGGTGTGCTGCATGGGCAAGGGCTATTGGACGAGCGGCGGTCACTTCATCTGCGCGTGGAAGTACAGCAACAAGTACATCTACTGCAACGACCCGGCCAGCGGCAAGCGGACGCACCAGAATGTCACCGATTTCGTCAAGCAGCGGAAGCAGTTCTTCTGTTTCTTCCCGAATGCTGCGTAACGGGCGGTGATTCCGATGGAGTTTGAAAAAGTGCTTCGCTGGGCGGCGGATCACTGGGGCAGCATCTTGGTGATTCTTTCGCTGTTCATACAGTGGACGCCCTCTATCAAGTGGAACCCGTGGACAAGTCTTTTCAAGTGGATCGGCAATGTCATCAACGGCGATATTCGCAAGAAGATCGACAGCATGGCAAAGGCGATTGACGATAACGAAAAGGACCGCATTCGCTGGGAAGTGCTTGCGTTCAGCAACAGTTGCCGCAACGACACGAAGCATAGCAAGGACGAGTTTGAACACATTGTAGCCCTGAACGAGAAATACAAAACCCTGCTTGCAAAGACCAAGGACAGCAACGGCGTCTTTGAAGCAGAGTATGAGTACATCGTGGAGCTATACAAGGAACGGCTGAGGAAGAACGATTTCCTCTGACGCTTGCACGCGCATTAAGATCGTACCGTGATACGTCATGCGCGTGTAAGTTTACCGACCAAATGCGCGAACGTTTTCGCTTTTGGCAATGCCCGTTACGCGGGAGGCAACCTTGCCGGGGCGAGGCGCACAAGAAAGGAATGATGTTGTTGGTGTTTAGTATTATCGTGATAGCGCTGTTCATCGAGGCCGTCGTGGGGGCGCTGAAACCGCTGTGGAAGGCTGACGGCACGCCCATGACCGTGACGGAGATGGTGTCCATCGGCATCGGCATTCTCATTGCCGTGCTGACGAAAATGGACATCGTATCCTACGCCTGCGATTACTCCGTCTGGGATATGCCCGAATGGGCGCATTATATCCTGTACGTGATGACGGGTATCGGCGTGGGACGCGGGCCGTCTTTCGTCTACGACCTCTGGAAGTCGATGATGAAGTGGAAGGACATCGACTTCACGGCCCTGTTGAAACAGATTACCGCCATCCCCGTGAATGTTGCGGAGGCCGAAACTGCCGAGGTAGACCTGGAAATCTCCCATTGGTCCGTCGCCCAGCTTCGCCAGTTCTGCGAACTCAATCACATCCCCACCGTGGGTTGCGTCACGAAGCAGGACTACATGGAGGCAATCGAGATGGGCGGTTCCCTGAAACCGCCCACCGAGGAATAGCACAACGCCCGGCAGAGCACCGAAGCCCTGCCGGGCGCTTTTTTTGACGGATTCTTATTTGACATAATCATCACTATGTCAATCGGGAGGGATGGACGTTGTACTTTATCAGGCGGGAATCGGACGATATGTGGCTGTTGAGCTATAAGCACGGCCTGAACAGCAGCGGCAGGCCGACGAGTGTCTGGGGCGACGATCTGCGCGACGCGATGCCGTTCAGGTACGTCGAGCAGGCAAGGGCACTGGCAGCGGCCATTACGGGCTGTACCGTGGTATTCAAGAACGCAAAGGTGGTGGTGTGACATGAAGGTGGTACAACCTATCCGCGACCTGGACGTGCTGCAAAAGTGCTATGAGATTGCGCGGGAGCACGATAAGCGCAAGAAATCATGGGAAGTGAGCTGGGAGCTGATACTGCTGATCGGCTTCAATACCTCGCTTCGCGTATCGGATTTCAGGCGATTCCGTGTATCGGACATCCGGGGCAAGGACTACGCTCAAATCCAGGCGAAGAAAACCCACAAGGAAGCCCGGATATTGATTAATCCCACAGCCAGGCGGGAGATTAACCGCCTGCTGGTGGGCCGGAGGGGCGACGAGTATATCCTGCAAAGCAAGATGAAGGATTACGCCACCCATAAGCCGAGGCCCATCACGCGGCAGCGCGTCTATCAGATCATGAACATCATCGGCAAGCAGGCCGGGATTGAAGAAAGAATCGGGTGCCACACGCTGCGCAAGACCTTCGGCTATCACTATTACAAAATGACCGGCGATGTGGTCAGCCTGCAAAGGATATTGTGCCACAGCTACCAGCGGGAGACCCTGATCTACATTGGAGTCATCCAGGAGAACATCGACGAGAGCCTGATGAAGCTGAACATGCTGACGGGCAGAAAGAGAGGGCAAAATGAGCACTACGACCGATAGAGTGAACCAATTCCTGCGCGAAGTCGCGCCGAGGCTGACCGGCTTGGACACGGATAGGATTTGCGCATGGCTCCACAACCGAGGATTCTTCGACGCTCCGGCATCGACGCGGTATCACGGCGCATGGCCGGGCGGCCTGTTCGATCATTCGCTGGGTGTGATGCAGCAGCTTGTCCTCCTGACGGAGCGGAACGGCCTGACCTGGGAGCGCCCGGAGAGCCCGTACATCGTCGGCTTCTTCCACGACATCTGCAAGCTGGACCAATACACGGAAGTCCGCCAGGAGGACGGAAAGCCCGTCTACGCCTGGAACAGCAATACGCTGTTCAAGGGGCACGGCGAAAAGAGCGTGCTGCTGCTGGCCTCCCTGGGCATATCGCTGACCGAGGAGGAAGTGACCTGCATCCGCTACCACATGGGCGCGTTCACCGATAAGGAATTGTGGAGCGATTACGCGCGGGCCGTTGAGAAATACCCGAATGTGCTATGGACGCACACAGCGGACATGATCGTGTCGCATGTCTATAACAAATAAACTATACTATCAAGTGCTGTATGTCTATTTTGTTAATTTAAATTGACAATACATCGATATTCGTTGACACTGAAACACATTCGTAATATAATCAGCATTAGGAAAGGGTATTGCTTTGGACCAGCTTATCCTCTCCGTCGCGCTAAGTGCCGCTATCTTTTGCCGGGATGGCGGCCCTTTTTTCGTTTTTTGGGACTCTTTCTCGTTGAACTATGCGGACTCTTCGGCGTTTTTTTCGGAGGATCATGTACAGAACTGCTTCTATGTATGATTTTTTGCTCCGTGGTTATTTTCTTTTGATCCTTTTGATTACCTGTTTCACTTCGCCGATTATCAACAGCCACTTTCAACATCAAACAATTTATCACGAGACCAATGAGTTGAATGGCTATCGAAATAATGCCGCTCCAATTCATGAAGAGTCACTCCTCGTATCTATCATTATTCCCAAAGACTCCGATAGTGTTCAACGAGGAGAAGAGAAGCTAAGCAATACCCCTTGGTTGGAGACGAATCATTCGTATAGAATGTCTGCCCATCTCCATATATATTATATCATGTAATAGGGGAAACAGTCTATATGATACGGGTCAAAAACAGCTTTTTGCCACATTTTTTTAACTTTTCAACCAGTATATAGAAAACATGTTTCCAATCAATAGATTAACTGATTTGTTTGTCATATCGAGGCATGGTTAAACAGGCTGGCCCAAAATGCGCACAATACCAAGGCATAAAATAGGAAGCGATTCCACCGCCCTTTGCTTTACACAACTACCCATTATGACAAACTGGCGGGCAGGGCGCGAGGGGTTGCAATGAGGCTCTGATTACTGTATAATTACAATAGGAGGTGTCGAACGTGAGCAGTTATATCAATGCCGGTATAATCAAAAAACTGGACCATGTGATATACCTTTTCGAGGATCAAGGCCCTCATGGCTTTCCTGTGAGCGAACTATACCGAGGCTACGGAGAATTGCTTGCAATTCTTGATGCGTTCAATCTACAAGCCGAGCCCGTCAACGGTCGTTTCCTGGAAGCAAAAGACCGAATAGCTGTATATAACGGGCTTGAAGTTCTGCACGCTACTATGAGCCAGTATTATTACCCCTGCACACTCAATGAACAAACAGTCTACGGCGATCTCGTTTCATTGAGAGAATATCTTGCTCCAGCCGCATAAAAAAGCGTGCGACATCGTAGGGATAATGTCGCACGCTGTATAGCATTAGACTTCAAATAGCGCCACGAATCCAATAGCTTCACAGTCCTTGGTAATCTGTTCCATGACATCAAGCATGATTTCTATGCTCATTATGCACCCTCCATCTGCGATTTTTTTGAATATATCGCGTATGTCATGCGGTACGATGCGGCACATATCAGTGCCAATCCGAATAATGGTGAATTTCACTATTTCCATCAGGCATCCCTCCTTCCGGTGCGGATGACCTCGCCGCGATCCTGGTTCTGCTTCCAGTGGTGATAGCCACCGCTGGTGTCCAGGAACTCCACGTCATAGCCCCAGCAATCGCCGCCTCCCGCCTGATCGAGGTCGCCATTGTAGTCCTGATGGAGAATCCTGCCAATGGTGATGGTGTGGCCCAGGGCGCGGATCATATCGCCGGGCTTGATGCGCTTTTCGTTATTCATGTGTGCCTCCTTATCGAACCGGCTTATAATCATCAGGCACCACTCGCACAGCGGTGATGTTGACGTATTGCTTCCGGGTCTTGTATCGGCGTGCGAATGTCTCTTTCGCCTGATTCCATACACGTTCCGAACAGGCTTCTTCCCAGGATTCGACGGTCTTGCAGACTTCCCCGCGAGCCATGGCCTGTATCGCGTCACTGGCCGTGTAGCATACTTTCATGGTGTAATCCTCCTTGCCCGCGTATGATGCCCACGGGCGGGCGTTTTGCGTAATACAATCTAAATTGTTGCTTTATGCCAGTCATAGCCTTTAGCGCGTTCAATGCAAATATCGTCATGATTGAAGATTTTTGCGTGATTATAATAACCGCGACTGAATTCTTCTGTAACGTGGTTTTTCGCCTCTTCTAAAGTATTGAAAGCGCAAAGAGAGAAAGTACCTGCAATGATATGCTTTCCAGCGTTGTTTATGCCCGTAACTCGATCGATCATTATGTGATACATTGTCAATCCTCCTTTGTCAGGGCTTCATAACGATGGTGATGCCGGGCTTTCCCCATCCCTTATAATACTCTGGGAAGATCGAAACGACGTTGGCGCTCTTGTAACAGTCGGACATCTCGCGATCCGCAATACTGACCTCGCCGTGGAAAACGGCAATGGAGCGGGCGTCAACAACCTTGACAACGGTGTACCCGTTTATCACGCCCAGCAATTCAGACAGCTTCATGCGAACCTCCTTCCGGGCCTTGCGCCCTGATCTTTCCGGGGCATTCCGCTTCGCACAGCGCGTCGATGATCTTCTTCACGCAGTCCGAGTAGTGATACACCCCGTCATACGGGTGGAACAGCAGGCCGCGAATGAAATTGGCATCCGGCTTCCTGCTCGCCCAGTCCCCTATCAACTCGCCGTAATACCTCTCGCCGGGCTTGATGATCTCTATTTCATCCCCGAAGGTGATGACCTTCTCGCCGTTGATGTAAACCGACGCGCTGCCCTGCGTGACGCTGGGGCGGTTCCTGCGCACTTCAAAGCGCAGCGTGATTTCTGCGGATTGATATTCGTAATCTGTCATGTGGCCCTCCTTAATGCTCCGTGGCGCTGGTCAGATACTCGTCCAATTCCTCACAGGAGCCGACGGCGCTCTCCAGGGCTTCAATCGCTTCCTGCATAGCCTCACCACGTTCGCCATTCTGCAAGCTCTCGGGCATATTGTCATAGGCTTCCTGCTCTTCCTCCAGGATTGAATCAATCTCCTGCATCAATGCCTCCAACTGGCTTTGTACCTCCGCGATGCGGTTCCTGCGTGCCTTATTCATGCGTCATCCTTTCTGCCCGCGTACCATGCCCACGGGCGGGCGTCGTGAAATGATCTGGCCGCGTCAGTCCATCTGGTAATACATCCCGGATTCGATGCCGTCATTGTTCAGGCTGTTGCAGAACGCCTCCGCCATTCTCGTGCGGAGGAAGCCTTGCCCTCGCTGGAACCCCACGATCACCAGGTAGGTCGGGGCCTTAATCAGCTTGCCGTCCTCCCCGCGATGGCTCTTGAAGGGCCTCCAATCGTAGCAGCTCAGGTCGGCGTCCGCAATGATCTTCTCCGCCGCCGCCTTTTTCAATCCGCAAGCGGAGAAATCCAGCACCGGCGAATCGAAGTTGCACGTCCCGCCGTCGTCATCTTCATCGCCCATGGCGGCGTATGCCTTATGCTTTGCCCGTTCGAGGGCACGGCGCAGCTTCTCGGAAGCGTCGATCTGCTCACCCTCCGGCGGCGCATAGAGCCTTGCGAACTCCTCCGGCTCCAAATCGACGGGCAGCGGATTGACGCGATACATCTTCACCAGCACGTCGCCGAAGTCATCCAGCGGAGCGAAAATGGTCTCGCCATCCTCCCTGATCCAGTCAACGCCCAGCACGCTATTGTCGCCGTAGCCGGGCACATCGCTCTTTTCGTACACTTCGAGCGTTTTGCCGTAGTTGGCCGTGTATACCTCGTGATGATGCTCCGGATCATTGAAAACGTGAATCCTGATCTTGTCGCCTGCCATAATCATTGTGTCATCCTTTCTGCCGGTGTACAATGCCCACCGGCTGGCCGTCGATCAGTTGAAGGTGTACCGTCTCGCCCTGCGGCGCATCCACTTGACGCGCTGCTGGTGACGCTCTATGGCGTCCTCGATGGTGGTTGCTATGGCTGCCAGTATGGCAATAAACAACAGTGACATAACGCGATTCCTCCTCGTGGTGTTGGACATGAAATAATTTGGCCGCGTTGTGGGTTACTCGCTATCCTCCTTCCTGCCCTGCCATCGTCAGGCCGTGTAGGGCATGGTCACGGCGACGGGCCAGGCGGCCCGTTTCGGCTATTCGCTTACCTTGCAGGATTGCATGGCCGCTTTACTGTAGCAATGCAGATACAGGTTATAATCTCCGCGACGTGTTATCATGCGGAACCAGTAAAAACCGTGGGTGTCCTCGTAATAAGCGTTGAACTCGTCATCACACCCGCACCTTCCGGCATAGGAATAGCACCACTTCCTCATGGCCGCCAGGTCCTTGAATGATCTGCGGAACGCATCGAGAACGGCATCGAACTCGGCAATGAGTTCCGGCGTTGATATGTCCCGATGTACCGGCCAAACCGTGTTGTGCCACCAATACCCGTCATTGTCGCAGCGGAAATAACCCAGCTCACAAACCGGTTTCTGTGTATCGTCGCAATTCGCGGCGTCCCAAAGGCGGGGATATGCGCAGCAGGCCGTCATCTTCTCTTTGAGGTGTGTAATCTTCTTCATGGCGTAATCCTTTCTGCCCGCGTACCATGCCCACGGGCGGGCGTGTATCGTTCAGTCCTTGGTTTCGCTGTTGTAGAGCGTCACACCATGCAGCACCTTCAGCACGGCGGCGGAATAGCCGTTGAGCGTCAGGCCGTACACAATGTCCTTGGCCCAATCCTCGGAAACGCGCATGGCTTCCTGGCCAGGGTCCCAGCGGCAGGTGCTCCCCTCCGTGCTGGTGACGAACTTGACCACGGGGCCAAGGTCGGTCGCATTGGGGAAGAACACCGCGACGTAGGTATCAAACTTGGGCGTCATGTGAATCTCTCCTTTCGATCAAAACTTCCTGCTCAGCAGCCCGAGTAATTCCCAGGCGGCACACAGCAGGCTATCAGCGCTCACGTCAACGGCGTAAAGCAGGTCGGGATCGTCTGTCTCCCAATCCGGGGAGTAATCCCACACCAGGAAATACTCGCCGCCCGTGTTGATGTGATTGCGGTTGCGCTGCCAGTCGGTGAACTGCTCAATGGTTTCGGTGGTCGGCTTCACGTATGCAATACCCAGGTTGCGCTCTGGTCTGACCGTTTTCAGCAGCTTCAACGCAATGTCGGCGACGTTCTGCATCTCAAATGCCCTGGCCTCGTCATGCGTCCAATCAGGATCGCGCTGCCTGTCGGGATAGCCACCCGGGACGGGCTTGTGCTCGCGCCATTCGCTCTCCAGGGTGTTCATGCGGTCGTTGGTGATCGCCCCCAGGAAGGAGGCCATTTCAATCTCCCCGCAATGGGTGTAATACCAGGCCATGCGGGCGTCCATGTTCGCGCTCTCCATGCCCCGCAGGCATTCGGCGCGGGTGGTGCTCAATACGGTTTCGGGGTTGATGCTCTTGTTCATGGTCATGCTCCTTTCACATCAAAGATCGAATCAACTTCTCGTTATCCACGCACAACGTCCCGCCATGCAGCTCGTAGTATTTATCACCAATGCGGGAGGCTGCTATCGCCGCATCCGGCGGTATACGAGTGGCGTAGCATACCGCACAGAATATCCTTTCGTACATATCCTCGTTCCGGTAATACCGTTCCAAATCTTTGCTGGACTTCCTTCGGTCCGCTGCCGCTCGCCGGTATTCGTTATAGGCCGTCATGAAATCATTGGCCGCGTTGACGATCTCGTCATAGTTCAGAGTGCCGTCCCACTTTTTCCGCTGTTCGGCTTCCCTCTCGCGCTCCCAGCGCCTATGCCAATAAGGCGCGTCATAAGGCTTGTACTCCATATCGTTCTCCTTTCGCGTCATATCGTGTTGCCCGTCTGCGCGGTGCCCTGGCTCTCTGTTGGCTGCCGGAGCTGTCTCACAACCGCGCTCCCTGGGGCGGGTGAAATGATCTTGCGGCGTTAGCAAGCGTCGTTCGCCTGCTTCATGTATTCCTGCCTGGCGTCCATGTAAGCCCGGCGCTGGGTGTCGTTGAAATTGAGCTGGTCGAAATAGGCTTCCACGTCCCAATCAGGATCGTGATGCCGACAAGGATAGAGGGCGTTGAGGACATCCCAATTCCCTTGCCAGTTGATCGCGTACTCGTGATTCCACATCTCGTGCATGAACGCGGATTTGAGCACTTCGTAATCGTTCCTGTGCTCCTGCCAGGAGGATTCCAGCGCGTCATTCAACGCAATGTGATGTTCCACAAAGACGGCATCGTCGTAATAGGCAAAGGCAACGGGGTCGTATGTCATGCTTGCCGTTCGCTCCTGGAATGATTTGCGCTCGTCCTCGCTTGGGTTGACGGCGAAGATCGACACATACTCCCGACGCATCCCGTAGTAGTTGTGCAGGAAATACGACTTGTGCTTGTATTCGCCGTAGGTCGTGATCGGGCTGGTGATTTCGTCCTCAGTGAACAGCTTGCCGTTCAGCACCTCAATGTAATGTGCCCGCAGCTCGGGCTGGCTCCACTCCATGTGATTGTAATGGCACAGGTAATCGTTCGCGTAGTAGATGTGCCTGCCGTCCATGAACACGAGGGCGCTGTACCCGAACCAGCCGCCGAAGTCCACGAAATAGACGGTGTGCGTCTTAATCTGCATCGTCTCAAGTGCTATCGCGTGCGCTTCGTTCTCGGTCAATGCCTCGATCTGCTTGATATTCCAATCCTTCATGGTGTCATCCTCCTTGCGTAATGTGTCATGCCGCGAACATCGCGGCGAACTCTTCCAGCTCCAGGGTCAGGGGCTCCTCCAGCATGGCGAAGAATTGGGCGGCGGTGATCTTGCGCACCTGGCCTATCCATTCGTCGGCCTTGTCCATCTTGCACATGCCGGGCTTGTCGCCCACCACCAGGAGCGTTGTGCCAGCGGGCATCTTCGTGTAGGCCCGGCCGCCGTTGTCCTGGACGGCCTGAATGGCTTCGCGGCGTGTCATGCCAGGGAGCCTGCCGGTGAACGCGACCACCTGACCGGCGAAGGCATTGTTGCCCTTGAACTTCGGCCTGGCGTCGGGTGCTGTCGGCTTATTGTCGGGCTCTGTCGGCTCGTTGTCGGGTTCCGTGTCGGGAATGATCTGCGCTCGTTCCAGGGCTTTCATCTCGCGCTTGGCGGCCAATTCCCGCTCTGCGTATTCGGCGCGTTGCCTGGCGGCTTCCAGCCTGGCGGCCTGCTTGCGCTGCTGCTCGGCTTCCCTGGCAGCCCTGGCAGCTTCGCGCTCGGCGGCCTTGGCCGCCTGAATGGCCTGCCTGCGTTCGGCGTCCTGGCGGCGCTGCTCGGCGGCAGCGGTCCGCTCGGCTTCCTGCTCGCGTCTGGCCCGCTCTGCCTTATTGGCGCGGTGAACGGCGGGCAGGATCGCCAGCAGAGCAAAAATGATTCCGGGGAGGTAAAGCAGATAACGCATGGTGTGTTCCTTTCTGCCGGCCTACAATGCCGACCGGCGGGCGTCGGAATGGTTTCGCGGCGTTGTTACGCCACCTTGGCGACTTCGTCCATCAGGAATACCAGGTACTCAAACTCGTCCAATTCCAGCGCGTAGTTCTCGCTCAACGCCATCTCCATGCGGATGTGGGCCAGATTATCGTCCAGCGCTTTCTTCGCCGCTGCCTTGCGCTTCGCTATGCGCTCCTGGCGCTCCTTGATGTATGCGGGGTCGCGTCCTTCGGCTTCGGCCTGGGCCTTAATCGCCTGCTCGGCGGCTTCTTCGTCCGCGACGGCCTTGTTATAATCCGCCATGAGCCGGGTTGTCCTGACGGGGAGCAAAACGGCTTCGCCGCGTTCGCCACGGGTGAGCGTCACTCCCACCAGCCCCTTGCCGGGCCGATAGAATAATTCCGTGGCGTCGGGCAGCACCACCAGCAGATCGAGCAGGTATTGGGCGTTCACGGCGGGCTTGCCTGGGCCGAAGTCCCAAACGCAGGAGAAGTCCTTGCGCTTGCCGGTCCATTCCGTGCGCTTCAGCGCTATGAACGTCCTGACCTCGTCGATGCTGGGTAGCTCGGTCTTGGCCCACTCCGCACCGCGGATGACGGGGAAAATCCCGTCCAGGTCGATCGGTTCAGCGGCGTTGTCGGGGCGGGGCTCCAGCTCCAAATGATCCACCAGGCGGAATGCCCGGAAGCCGTCGCATACGCACTGGTTGCCATGCTTATCCACCCAGGCATAGTGCAGCGCCTCACGGGTGTTGTCCTTCTTGCTGGCTTTCAGCATGGCCGTAATCGTTCGGGTGGCGTCCAGGTTGCCCGCCTTGCTGGCGATCTCGTAGCGCAGCTTGGCTTCCAGGTCGGCCTGAATGGCCAGGAGGCGCTCATGCATCTCGCCCGCCACGGCCCAGGGGTTCACGTCCCTGGAATCCTGGGCCTCGATAATAGCCTTGTAGGGGCGGATGGCGTCATTGATGCGGGTGAGGATGTCTTGCGTGGTCATGGTGTTGGCTCCTTCCTGCCCGCTATGCGGGCGTCGAAATGATCTTGCGGCGTTGTGGTTTTCCGCTATGCGGCCCATGTAATGGGCCAGCATTTCGGCCAGTAACCGTCTGGCACTCATCGGGCGGAATGATCTGCGGGCGTTGCCCGTGTGATTCACGGCGAAGCCGTGAACGCCATCACTTGATGGCGTTCAGGGTCTCGGCCAGGAGCTTCGCGGCGCGGTACGCCTTGCGGGTGAGCTTCTTGTTCCACGACTTCGTCGTGTTGCTCCAGAAGAACCCGGCGTCGGCGACGGCGATCAGCACGCGCTCCTCGTTGGGCGCGTCATCGTCCACGATCACCCTGGTGCGCTGGGCGGCATCGTCGAAGACGATGCGCCAGCCCTTGCCCTCGATGGTCGTGCCGATCCAGGCGTCGGCGGTGGCAACCGGCTTCGCCGGTTCGGCGGCGGGATTGGTCTCGGCGGGCTTCTCGGCCTTGGGCTGCTTCGCAGCCTTGGCGGGGGCCTTGCGCTTGGTGGCGGGCTTGGCCTGCTTCGCAGGCTCGGCGGCCTTGGTCTCAACCGGCTTCGCCGGTTCGGCGGCGGGCTGCTCGGCGGGCTTCTCGGCCTTGGGCTGCTTCGCAGCCTTGGCGGGGGCCTTACGCTTGGTGGCGGGCTTGGCCTCAACCGGCTTCGCCGGTTCGGCGGGCTTCTCGGCGGGCTTCTCAGCCTTCGGCTGAGTGAAGGCGACGGCGGCTTCCAGGGCCTCGTGATACACGGGCGAGGCTTTGCCGACGTGAATGCGCAGGGCCACGCCCTCGACCTTCGCGAGGACGTACACGTCGCCCTTGTCGGCGATGGCGTACTTGTCGGCGGCGAATACGTGCCCGTTGAGGGCGATGCTCGCGGGGGTGAACTTCCAGCCGGTGTCGGCGTCGATGGTCATGGCGGGCTTCGTGGCGACGGCGGCCTTGGCCGCGGTGGTGTTGGCATTACGCATGGTCGTGCTCCTCTCTGCGCTCTTGCGCTCGGTCGTGGTGTGCTGGGCGACGGCGGCCTTGGTGGCGGCGGTGGTGTTGGCATTGCGCTTCATGGCGTGCTCCTTTCGTGCGGCGCTTGGCCGCTGTCGGCTTGCTGCCCGGCTTGCTCCCCGCCGGGCTGGTGGTCCGGTCGCCGGGCCCTCTCTCAAGCCCCTTGACCTTGCCCAGTGTTTAAGCACCCCAGCCCCCCATAGTCAAGGTTCAAGTCTCCCCCCTTTAGGGGGGAGACTTTGCTATATCTTTACACTTACAGTGTAAAGATATAGCACCTTGACTGTGGGGGGCTGGGGTGCTACACTGGTCAAGGTCAAGGGGCAGAGAGGGCCCGGCGATCGGCCCACCAGCCGCCCCGCCGCCCTTTTCGCGCCCATCAGCCCCTTTGGGGCTGATGCCTCCGGCGGCTCGGCGACCGACCCCAGCCCCGAAGGGGCTGCCCTCGCCCTCCTGGGCGCGACCCGCAACTCCCCAAGGGGGAGTTGACCGGCTCCGATCTGGCCTCTCGACCGGCTCAATCCAGCCCCTTTAGGGGCTGACGGTGGGCTCTGGCCTCGCAACGCGCACGATCAGGGGAATCCGGCCAGTCGGCCCGAACCGCCGATCTCGCCGACCCCAGCCCCAAAGGGGCTGCGTCTCGCTCTCCTGGGCGCGACCCGCAACTCCCCCAAGGGGGAGTTGACCGGCTCCGATCTGGCCTCTCGACCGGCTC
>JAZSAA010000203.1:0-3690 GCA_045601625.1 Clostridia bacterium
AAGTCAACCCGGGAACAAAAAACAGGGCGAATTATAAGTTAACGGTAAAGTTGGAGGAATGCAGTTGACCGGTTCGTTATTCTCATGTAGAATACAAATTGGACGAGCATGATTGTTATGCGGCCTGAACAGGCCGCTTTCGGGAGGGTTTGCGCAATTGGCTTCGAGAAGGGAACAGTATACGGCGGACAAGTTCATATCGCTGTTCGGCGAGCTGGTGAAGCGGGATCTGCGGAAGAAATACCGGCGCAGCGTTCTGGGCTATTTCTGGAGCCTGCTGAACCCGCTGATGATGATGGCGGTCATGATGGTCGTGTTCTCCTACATGTTCAGGTTTGAGATCGAAAACTATCCGCTGTACCTGATCTGCGGCCAGACGATGTTCAATTTCTTCAACGAATCCACGAACATGTCGCTGTATTCCATCATTGACAACGGGACGCTGCTGAAGAAGATCTATGTGCCCAAGTACGTCTTTCCGATATCGCGGGTGCTGTCCTGCTTTGTGACGATGTCCTTCAGCCTGGTGGCGATACTGATCGTGATGGTGTTCACCCGGGTGCAATTCCACCTGACGGTGCTTCTGTTCTGGGCGCCGATGCTGTACCTGCTGGTCTTCTGCTGCGGCATGGGCCTGCTGGTCTCGTCGCTGGCCGTGCGCTTCAGGGACGTGATCCACCTGTACAGCGTGCTGACGATGCTGTGGATGTACGCCACCCCGGTGTTCTATCCCATCGAGGCGGTGCCGCCCCAGGTGGCGGCGCTGATCCGGCTGAACCCGATGTATGTCTTCATCACGCTGTTCAGGGAACTGCTGTTGTACGGCAGGGTGCCCGGCGTGGGCATGTGGCTGTCCGGCGCGGCGATGGCGGCGCTGGTGTTCGGCCTGGGCGCCTGGGTGTTCAGCCGGCTGCAGAAGACCTTTATCTACTATATCTGACGGACAGGAGCGGGAACATGAGTCCGATCATAGACGTGCGGAACGTGTCCATGTGCTTCCGCAAGGAAAACGAAAAGACGGACACCCTGAAGGAATTCTTCGTCAAGCTGGTGCAGCGCAGGCTGCGCTATACCGAATTCAGGGCGCTGAACGACGTCAGCTTCTCCATCCAGAGGGGCGAGGCCGTGGCGCTGATCGGCGTCAACGGCAGCGGCAAGAGCACGATGCTGAAGCTGATCGCCGGGGTGATGGAGCCCACCAGTGGCGACGTGGCGGTGAACGGCACCATCGCGCCGCTGATCGAACTGGGCGCGGGCTTCGACGTGGACCTGACGGCCCGGGAAAACATCTTCCTCAACGGCGCGCTGCTGGGCCACAACCGCAGGGAGATGCAGCGGAACTTCGACAAGATCGTGGACTTTGCCGAGCTCTGGGACTTCCTCGACGCGCCCATCCGCAGCTTCTCCTCAGGCATGATCGCCCGGCTGGGCTTCGCCATCGCCACCGAGGTCAAGGCCGACATATTGGTGGTGGACGAGATCCTGTCCGTGGGCGACTTCAACTTCGCCCAGAAGTGCCACCGCCGCATGGAGAAGATGCTCGGCGAGGGCACGACGCTGCTGTTCGTATCCCACAACACCGACCAGGTGAAGGAGCTCTGCCCCCGGGCCATATGGCTGGACCATGGCAACGTCATGCGGGACGGCCCCTCCGCCGAGGTTTGCGATACCTATCTGGAACAAAAAGCCCAGGCCTGATGGAAAGGTGGTAATGCGCTGTGATTTTGCAGGAGCTGCGGTTTCCGAACTATGAAACCTGCGCCGATTATGAAATGTACTTCCGCCTGGAGGGCGAAAGCCTGGCCGCGGTGGATGCGCCTCAGGAGAAGGTGCCGGGCGAGCTGCACCACTATGAGCGCTTCTTCCGCCGGAAAGCCGATATCCGCTTCGACAACGCCGCCATGCGCCGGGCCTACTACGACCCCGAGGTGCGGGCGCTGCACCTGGCGTCCTGGCAGCGGGCGGGCTTCGACACCTACTTCAACTGCTTCTCTGTGGGCAAGTGGAACAGGTACACCCGCCTGGACAACCTGAAGCTGTGCCTCGAGCTGCAGGGCAGCTTCCATGTGTCGATCCTGCACATGTACTCGATGTATACAGAACCCTTCGAGCACATCATCCGCGAGCGGGTGTGCCGCGCCTCGGTGCGCACGGCCTTTGACTTCGAGATTCCGCTGAAAGGCCTGGACGAGGGTGGCATCGTCTGCTTCCGGCTGTACGCGCTGGAGGCGGAGGACAACGTGTTCTACGGCGGCGGCTACGTCACCGACGTGGACGAGGCCGCGCTGAACCCGGTGAACATCGCCATCGACACCTGCACCTTCCGCCGGGAGCGCTACATCACCCGCAACGTGGCCCTGCTGAACCGGGACATCATGGAAAACCCGAATAACCCGATGTACGGCCACCTGGACATGTTCATCTCCGACAACGGCCGTACGCTGGACGTGAAAGCCATGCAGACCGACCGGGTGCACATCTTCCCCAACCGCAACGTGGGCGGCGCGGGCGGCTTTACCCGGGGCATGATCGAGATCCTGGACATGCTGCCGGAAAGGCCCTTCACCCATGTGCTGGTGATGGACGACGACGTGCTGATCAATACCGACGCCATACTGCGTACCTACCGGCTGCTCCAGTTCCTGAAGCCGGAGTGCCTGGGCAAGACCGTGGCCGGGGCCATGCTGCGCCTGGACAACCGCAGCCTCCAGCACGAGTGCGGTGGCTGGTGGAACGGCTTCTGCGTGCGCAACGACAAGACCATGCTGGACCTGACCCAGATCAACAACATCCTCTTCAATGAGAAGGAGGACATGGCCAACTACAACGCCTGGTGGTACAGCTGCATCCCGATCTCCAAAATCTCCAACGACAACCTGCCGCTGCCCATCTTCATCCGCTACGACGACGTGGAGTACGGCCTGCGTACCGGCAGCGACATCATCGCTATGAGCGGCATCTGCCTGTGGCACGAGCCCTTCGAGTACCGCTTCTCCTCGTCCTCCCAGTACTACGAGATCCGCAACGAGATGATCGTCAACGCGCTGCACTGGCCCGACTGGGGATTCAAGCAGGCGCGGGAGGTGCTGCGCTACTCGGTGAAGGTGAACATCGGTCGCTACCGCTATTCCGACTGCAAGCTGGCCTTTAAGGCCATGGAGGACTTCTGCAGGGGCCCGGAGTTCCTGCTGAACACCGACGGCGAGGCGCTGCACAAGGAGGTCATGATGATCGGCGACCGCTTCCAGCCGCTGAAGGAGCTGCCCGTGCGGTTTGACGAGAACGAGTACATCAAGAGCCAGCGTCAGGAAAAGCCGGCAAAGAAGGGCCTGCGCATCCTCACGCTGAACAAGCACCTGCTGCCACGCAAGGGCGACGCGGTGGTGGACGCCGCGCTGAACGGCGTGAAGGACTTCGCAGGGAAGAAGCGGGTGCTGAACTACGACGTGGGGGGCAACCGGGGCTTCGTGACCGAGTACAACGGCAAGCGGCTGATGGAGTCGCTGCGGGGCTATCGCCGGACTGTGAGGATGATGAAGGCGAAGTACGCCCCGGCCTGCCAGGCCTGGCGGCAGGCCATGCCCACACTCACGTCGAGGGAATTCTGGGACAAGTATTTGGGGTTGAAGTAAAAAAATATGCAAAGGGACGGTGCCGTTTTTCCGCGCCGGGCCCTTGGGCCACGGAAAC
>JAZSAA010000204.1:0-3368 GCA_045601625.1 Clostridia bacterium
GGTAGTCGTGCAGCCGGCCGTCCTTCTTGGCGGCTTCGCAGAACTTGTGGGCGCCGCTGTTCTTGTAGACCTCGCAGACCAGATTGTCGCTGTTAATGAAGGCCCTCGAATCGATGTTGCCCTCCCGGAGCGCCTTGGGCAGCGTTAGGGTGGCCAGGCTGTCGCAATCGGCGAACGCTCTCCATCCAATAGAGGTCACCGCGCTGGGGATGTTGATGCTCGTCAGCTTGTAGCAGCCCGAGAAGGCGCCGTCCTCAATGCGGCTGACGCTGCTGGGCAGCGTGACGCTGGCCAGGTTGCTGCAATCATAGAACGTATAGGTGTCGACGACGGTCACGCCGTCGGGGATGGCGATGGACGACAGGGAAGCGCAGCCGTCGAAAGCGTAATCGCCGAGAATGTACAGGCTGGAGGGCAGCTTCACGTTGTTCAGCAGGCGGCACTGGGAGAAGGCCTCTGAGTTGATCTTCGTAAGGCCCTCGGGCAGAGCGATGGAGGTCAGAGCGGTGCATTTATAGAACGCCAATTCATCGATGACATCCAGCGTATTGGGCAGGGAAACGCTCTTCAGGCCGGAAAGCTCTCTGAACGCTTCCGAGCCGATCGTGGTCACGCCGCTGGGCACCACCACGGTGGCGAGCTTCTTGCAGGCCGGGTTGAACAGGTTGCCGGGGATGGTCGTCGTGCCACTGCCAAAGGTGAAGCTGGCCAGGGCCGTGCAGTCGAAGAAGGCTTCGCTGCCGATGCTGGTGACGCTGTTGGGCAGCTTCATGGAGGTGAGCTTCACAAAGCCCTTGAAGCCGGCTTCCTTGATGCTCTTCACGCCCTCGGGAATGGTGACGGAGGCCAGCACGTTGGGCGTCGAGCCGCCGAACATGTTGTCGGCGGGGATGGACGCGATGCCGGTGCCGAAGGTGAAGCTGGCCAGGGAAGCGCAGTCGGTGAAGGCGTTCGCGCCGATGCTGGTGATGCTGTTGGGAACGGTGAAGCTCTTCAGCCCGCTGGCGCGGAAGGCGTCCGCGGGAATCGCGGTCAGGGAGCCGGGCAGGCTGATGCCGGTCAGCGCGGTACAGCCCTTGAAGGCGGCGTCGCCCAGCTTGGTCAGGCCGGTGGTCAGGCTGACGGAGGCCAGCTTGGTGCAGCTCTCGAAGGCGCTCGCGCCGATTTCGGCGACCTTGGCGGGCACGCTGACGGAGGTCAGGCCGCTGCCCTTGAAGGCGGAGGCGCCGATTTTGGTGATGCCACTGCCGATGGTGGCGGAGGCCAGCTTGGCGCAGCCCTCGAAGGCGGAAGCGCCGATGGCGGACGCGGTGGCGGGGATGCTGATGGAGGCCAGGCTGGTGCAGCCCTTGAAGGCCTCGTCGGGAACCTCCTGCAGCGCGCTGCCGAGGGTGGCGTTGCTCAGCGCGGCGCAGCCCTTGAAGGCGGCCTTGCCAAGGGCCTTGAAGCTGGTGGGCAGGGAGATGCCGGTCAGCGCGGAGCAGCCCTCGAAGGCGCTGGCGCCGATCTCGTACAGGTTGGCGTCGACGGTAACCGTCGCCAGTGCGGCACAGCCCTTGAAGGCTTCGTCGCCGATGGTCTTCAGCTTGGAGGGCAGCTTGATGCTCTTCAGGGAAGCGCAGCCGCTGAAGGCCTGCTTGCCGATGGTCTCGATGGTATCGGGCAGGGTGAGCGTCTCCAGTGCGGTGCAGCCCTTGAACGCGCCGTCGCCGATGCCGGTGATGACATTGCCATTGTCATCCTTTTCGGGTACGTAGATCGCGGAGTCGCTGGTATCGCTGTAGCCGGTCACGTTGCCCTTGCCGACAAAGGTGAAATTGGCGAGGGGCGTGGTGTTCGCGACGATGGCGTTGGACGCGGCCTCCACGGCGGGGGTCGTTTCCTCTACGGCCTCCTCCACCGGGGCCAAATCGTCCAGCTCCAGGGCCAGGGAATCGTCCAGCTCGAGCTCGATGTCGTCGCCCTCTCCCTCCAGAGCCAGGTCCTCGACGGTTTCGATCTGGATGTCGTCCTGAACGAGGCCGTCCTCGTCGATGACGATCTCATCCGCCAGCGCGCCCGGGATCAGCAACGCGCCGATGACCAGCAGGCAAAGCAGGCGCAGCCAATGCTTTTTCATGGTATTCCTCTCCTCCTCTAATTCTCGTTGCCAAATTTTGACAACAATTGGTCAAAAGTATTGTAATACATTTTCATAGTATTGTCAAGCTGTAATATTTATTCACAGAAAAATCGAAAAGGGGGGGCTAACCATGGCGGGAAAAGCGCGAATCTGTGTCGGCCCGGGTCCACGTTCCCGACGTCGCGCCGACGGATTCCACGCACAGCGATGCGGCGGCACAGGCGAAGCGGCCGCAGTCGGCGAAGGATTTGCCCTCCAGCAGGGCGGCGATGAAGGCCGCGGCGAAGGTGTCGCCCGCGCCGGTGGTGTCCACGCAGTTTATGCCGGGAACGGCGGGGATGAGATGGCGTTCATCCCGGCTCGCCAGCAGGCAGCCCTCTCCGCCCAGCTTCAGGGCGACGTGCCTGACCCCGCAGCCCAGCAGCGCGTCGGCCACGGCATCGGGGTCCCGCTGCCCGGTGAGGGCCGCGGCCTCCTCCAGGTTCGGGAAGAAGTAGTCCAGCCGGGAGAGCAGGGCTCCGGCTTCGAGCAGGGTCTCGCTGTGCTTGGGGCGGGTGGTGTCGGCGCAGAGGGTGAGCCCCCGGCCCTTCAGCGCGTCGAACAGGACGGCGGTGTCATCGAGGGTCAGCTCCGGCGACACGAACAGGCTGGCCAGGCAGGCGACCTTCGCCTCGGCGAGGGCGGGGGAAGCCAGGGCCGGCAGTATGTCCGACAGGGACAGCCGGCGCAGGCTGCCGCTTTTGCTGGTGATGAAGCCGCGCTCGCCGTCCGGGCGCACCAGCACGATGTTGATGCCGGTGTCCAGGCCCGGCCGCACGGTTACCGCGCTTGTGTCCACCCCCGCCCGGGCGAGGGCGCGGCGCACGAAGTCGCCGGGGGCGTCGTCGCCCACCACGCCGATCAGCGCCGGAGCGTGCCCCAGCCGGGCCAGCACCAGCGCCTCGTTGGCCGCGTCGCCGCCGATGCCCATGGCGATGCGCTCCAGCGGCGTGGAGTGGGCGGAGAATATGTCCGGGGTTACGGGCGACAGGGGGATGTCCACGATCGCCGCCCCGATGATGATGGAATCGGGCATGGGAAGGCCTCCTTTGTAACTTCTGATTTGTCGAGCTGTGCTCGATAAATCAGAAGTTGAGTATTTAGTATTTAGTGGTTAGTATTTAGTGGTGGTGCAAATCCCTACGGGATTTGTTTGATTATAAGGAAACGGTAGAGGCTTCAACGTTTCTTGTTCCCATGAATCAAA
>JAZSAA010000205.1:0-2601 GCA_045601625.1 Clostridia bacterium
GGCTCGAACCCTGGACACCCTGATTAAGAGTCAGGTGCTCTACCAACTGAGCTAATGGTGCATATGGAGCGGTAGACGAGACTCGGACTCGCGACCTCCACCTTGGCAAGGTGGCGCTCTACCAACTGAGCTACTACCGCACAGGCAGGTTGTTGGAGCGGGTGATGGGAATCGAACCCACGTAGCCAGCTTGGAAGGCTGGAACTCTACCATTGAGTTACACCCGCACGCATCAATGGAAAGGCTGGAGCGGTAGACGAGACTCGGACTCGCGACCTCCACCTTGGCAAGGTGGCGCTCTACCAACTGAGCTACTACCGCAAATGTGGTGCGGGCGAAGGGACTTGAACCCATACGCCGTCTGGCACCAGAACCTAAATCTGGCGCGTCTGCCAATTTCGCCACGCCCGCAAATTGTTCGGGGATGAACGCGCTGCCCAGGAACTGGGAAAGCAGCCGCGACAGCCAACAGAAGATATTATAGCGGCTGTGATTCGATTTGTCAAGACCTCATTTCTATAAATTTTTGGTATGTTTCCTCGATCAGGGGGATGCACTCCTCCACAAAGGCGTTGATATAGGCCTCGTCGATGAACCGAACCGGCTCGTGGCGGGGACATTCGCCCCGGTAGGCCTCCAGCAGGTCCGCGCGCCACTTGCTGAACATATAGCCCTCCAGCATCGGGTGATCCTCGGGCGTTTTTGCGCCTTCCAGCATGTCAAGGATGGCCTGCAGGCGGGGGTACATGTGCAGCAGGCGGAAATCGGTGACGAAGGTATCGTTGTAATAGATGTCCGTGTTCAAAAGGCCGTTCTGGCGCAGGATCCCCGGCAGCTTCTCCTTGTAGCGGGGCACCCACTGGCAGTCCGTCAGCACGTGAACCCCGTACCCGATGTCGAAGGGCGTCGAACGCTCCAGCCAGTAGCGGATCACGTCGTCGGGATGGGGCGAGACCCAGTTGTTCAGGTGGACCTCATTCTTGTGGGATTTGTCGCTGCCGTCGCGCACGTGAACGGCGTCGGGAGAGATGGCGCCATAAAAAAACTCCGGGCTTTCCCTGTATTCAGGATGCTCGCGCGCCCACAGATCCGCAGCCGCCAGGTGAACCATCGTCAACGCCATTGCGCCTCTCCCCTTTTCACGTCAATGGTTCTATTGTAGCAGCACCTCCGGTTTTTGTCAAATTCTCGTCGTCACCAAAGAATTGCTTGAAACTTAATATGACAGCCTTTATAATGATCCTGACAACAGAAGATGCCTTATCCAGAGTGGCGGAGGGACCAGGCCCGATGATGCCCGGCAACCGGTGGGCGGCAAATGCCCGCAAGGTGCCAATTCCTGCGGCCGCGGTTTTTTTCGGCCGAAAGATGAGGCGAGATTGAAAGCGTTCAACTCGCCTGCGAGGCGGGTTTTTTGTTGATCTTTTCCAGAAAAGGAGAACGATATATGAAGCACTTCTTTACTTCCGAATCTGTCACCGAGGGCCATCCGGACAAGGTCTGTGACCAGATTTCCGACGCCGTGCTGGACGCCATCCTCGACCAGGACCCGGACGCCCACGTGGCCTGCGAATGCGCCGCCACCACCGGCATGGTGCTGGTGATGGGCGAGATCAGCACCAGCGCCTACGTGCCCATCGATCAGATCGCCCGGGACAAAATCGTCGAGATCGGCTACGACCGGGCCAAGTACGGCTTCGACGGCCATTCCTGCGCCGTGCTGGTCAGCGTGGACGAGCAGTCCCCAGACATCGCCCGGGGCGTGGTGCGTGAGAACGCCGACCAGGGCGCCGGCGACCAGGGCATGATGTTCGGCTACGCCTGCGACGAGACCGCGGAATACATGCCCCTGGCCATCTCCCTGGCCCACCGCCTGACCCGGCGGCTGGCCGAGGTGCGCAAGGATGGCACTCTGCCCTCCCTGCGGCCCGACGGCAAGGCCCAGGTGACCGTGGAGTACGACGACGACAGGGTCGTGCGCATCGAAACCGTGGTGATTTCCACCCAGCATGCGCCGGAGATCTCCCAGGACCAGATCCGTGAGGACATGATCGAAAAGGTGATCCGGCCCATACTGCCCGCCGAACTGCTGGACGGCGACACCAAGTACTTCATCAACCCCACCGGCCGCTTCGTCATCGGCGGTCCCCAGGGCGATTCCGGCCTGACCGGCCGCAAGATCATCGTGGACACCTACGGCGGCTCTGCCCATCACGGCGGCGGCGCTTTCTCCGGCAAGGACCCCAGCAAGGTGGACCGCAGCGCCGCCTACGCCATGCGCCACGTGGCCAAGAACCTGGTGGCCGCGGGCCTGGCCCGCAAGTGCGAGGTCGGCGTGGCCTACGCCATCGGCGTGGCTAAGCCCGTCTCCGTGTTCGTGGACAGCTACGGCACCGGCGCGCTGGGCGACGACAAGCTGGCCGGGATCGTCGAGAAGGAATTCGACCTTCGCCCGGCGGCCATCATCCGGGATCTGGACCTGAAGCGGCCCATCTACGCCCAGACCGCCAGCTACGGTCACTTCGGCCGCAGCGACCTGGACCTGCCCTGGGAGCGGCTGGACCGGGTCGAGGCGCTGGGGAAGTACGTCAGGTAATGAGC
>JAZSAA010000206.1:0-2734 GCA_045601625.1 Clostridia bacterium
TTCATTTTCGTCGCGGGAACGTTCCCTTCGTTCTGGCTGCAACATTCCGTGCGCGGCTTTTCCTGTTCCCTGTTCTTTGGGCCTGCCGGCCCCATCTCGCTAAAAACAGTCCACAGGACAGGTTTCCGGGCGCGCGCTGTCCCTGTTCCCTTTGTTCTACCCTCTGCTTTTCCACCAACAGCTCGATAAATCAGTATTTGTCCCTTGCTTCCAAAAAACAGGCCGGGGAGGTTGCTCCCCAGCCTGTTTGCATGCGCATCAGCCCGCGTAGGAGATGCAGGTATTCTGGAACTCGGTCAGGGCGGCCATCAGGGCGTCGTCGTCGGCATTGTCGAACTCGTCGGCGATGACGCGGTCGCCCAGGCCGGTGGCCAGGTTCCAGTAGTCGCCCGGGTACTGGCCCTGGGGGATGGTGTACTGCAGCTGGTCGGCCAGCGCGGACAGGGCCACGTCGCTCTTCACGGCGTCGCTCTGCTGGGCAGCCAGGTTGGAGGGACCCCAGCCCAGCGCCTCGTAGCGGGCCTGCTGGACGTCGCCGGAGGACAGCCACGCGGCCAGCGCGTCGCAGGCGGCCAGCTTGTCCTCGTCGGTCTGGGGCTTCACGCCCAGCATCTTGAAGCCGCCGAAGCCGGACATCTGGTAGCCGTCAACGGTGGGCAGCTTGGCGGCGGCGTAGTTGTCGCCGAACAGCTCCTTGGCGGCCTCGGAATCCCAGGTGCCGTCCACGATGGCGCCCACGTTGGTGGCGTTGGAGATGGAGGAGCCGTTCACGAAGGCCGGGCTCGCCGCGACCTTGATGATGCTCTTGAAGGCCTTCAGGCCGTTCTCGGAGGCATAGTCCGCGTTGCACTTGGTCAGGTTGCCGTCGTTGTCGGAATCGTAGGTCAGCGTGCAGCCTGCGCCGAAGAAGAAAGCGGTCTGGTACCAGCCGGAGTTCAGCTCCATGTAGAAGCTCTTGCCTGCGGCCTCGCAGTCGGCCAGGATCTGCTCCAGGGTGGAGGGATCGGTGACCACGCTCTTGTCGTAGTACAGGAAGTAGCCGTTGTCGCTGGTCAGCGGATAGGCGTACATCTCCTCGCCCATGGTGACGGCGGCGACGGCGCCCGCGTCGTTCTCGGCCTTGACGATCTCGGCGTTGCCGGGCTCGACGACCTCCACCGCGCCGGCAGCCACCAAGCGGGCCAGCTGGTCCTGGGCAAAGCCGAAGATGTCGGCGGCGGCGGAGACGTCGGTGATCACCTTGCTGGCGGCGTCGCCCTCGCCCACGGCCTCAACGGTCACGTTCATGTTCGCATAGTCGGGATTGGCCGCCTTGAAGGCGTCGATCTGGGCGTTGGTGAAGTCCACGGCGGCGACAGAACGGGCACAAATTTATGCAGATGTAACAAAAAGAACCGGTTTTGACACAAAAGGGGGATTCCCTACAGTGCCTGCACCCGCGCCAGCTGCCGGTTCTTGTAGGCCGGATCGCCGGTGACCTCTCGCAGCACGGTGATTTCCGGCGGAACCTCGGCGCTTTCGCCGTACATGAACAGCACGGCCCTGTCGCCGGAGAAGGGGTACACGTCCAGCTCGAACCTGCAGTCCCGGTAGATGAAGCGGTGCTTCTTCTTGCGCACGCTGTGCAGCTGCTCGTCGCACTCCATCAGGTAGTGGAGGTACTGCTTTTCGGAGATGGGCTTCTCGGTGACCCACTTCGCGCCGTCCTCCGTCACGTGCTTCTCGGTGTAGAAGTAGAGGTAGTCCTCGCCGTTTTCCTGCTGGCGGATGCGCCGCTCCACCCCGGGCTGGGTGACGCGCAGGTAGGTCTGCATCATGTCGATGGCCAGCGCCCCGTATTCCCGCCTGAGCAGCTCGATATCGGGCATCTTCACCAGAAACTTGCGCTTGTTCACCATCGGCTCGGGCTCGCCCAGCAGCCGGTAGATCTCCACGATGGCCCGGTTGATCTTCTCCTCGAAGTTCACCGAGTTGTCGATGATGTGCAGGTTGGGGTGGCCCCGCCAGGCCCGCAGGGTGCGGTCGTCCATCTCCCGGGCGTATTCCAGCGACTCGGTGCGGGCGGCGTTGCCCAGGTTGTAGGCGAACTCGGCCCCCTTGGCGCAGGTGACCAGGTGGAGCACCGCGTCGTAATTCGCCAGCACGCTGGCCTCGGTGCGCCCGTCGAAGCGGGAGAGCACCTCGGCGAATTCCTCGTCGGAGATGTAGGCCTTGTCGTCCATCAGGGCCCGGTCGTATATGATAAGTATGTTGTCCTCGTTCACCACCCGGGCGGCGTCCAGGGCCAGCTTTTCCTTGTGGATCTGGTCGGCGACCACGAAATCCTGGAAGGCCAGCATGCTCATGCAGTCACCGAAGGGCCGTATGCCGAAGCCGGAGATCAGCTCGGTGGCGGTCTCGGGGATGGTGATGACCCGCCAGCCGTCCTCCTGCTTGAATTCGTGGAGTATGCGGCTGATCAGCGTGGTCTTGCCCGCGGCGGGTCCGCCGGTGAGGACGATCTTGGTGATGCGCTTGGACATGGGGGATGCCTCCTTCTTTTATTCAAACAGCCAGCTTCCGAACGCCTCGACGGTCTTGAAATAGTACCGGCAATTCTCGCGCATGAAGCGCTCGATCTCGCCGATGTCGTTGGCCCAGCCGGCGGCGGCGAAATCCACTCCGGCGGCCCGGGCCATGTCGTGGCCGGAAGTCGGAGGCCAAGCGGGCTTAGGAAGACAACTGCTGGTAACAA
>JAZSAA010000207.1:0-4491 GCA_045601625.1 Clostridia bacterium
GACAGGGCGAAATCCCGCACGCCGTCGGCCCCGACGCGCCAAACCGCGCTCTTGCCGTCATCGGAGACCTTCTCCGCGCGGCCCGTGGCGCACAGCGTCCACCCCTCGGGCAAGGCCAGCGTCGCCCGGTAGTCCGCCGCCTCGCAGTCCAGCCAGCGGGTGTGGGCCAGGGGCTTCTTCATGCTGAACTGGCCCGTCCCGGCATCGAACACGCCGGGCACGAAGCAGAAGGCGCTGAGCCGCACGCCGGTATCCCCCGCGCCCTGGAACGCCCCGCAGCGCATCAGCAGCAGGTAGTAGTCGAATTCAAAGGCACATTGCTCCCCCGGCCCCACGTCGCAGGCCGCCCGCAGGTACAGCTCGCCCTCCCCCTGAAAGCCGAAGTCGGTCGGTTTCCCATCGCAGCGCACCGACCGCAGGTCGATGCCCGCCGGGGTGTAGCCCGCGAAGAACACCCGGTCCAGATCGTCGGATTCGTACATCAGGGCGCTCTCCCGGCGAAACATGTTCCCCGCCGCGTAGAACACCACCGCCTCCAGCCGCCGGCCCGTGCCGTTGAAATAGACAAGGCGCTGCGTGATGTGCAGCGCCTGTTCGTCGGCAAGGTATTCCATCGTCAGCTCGCACTGGTGCCTGCCGGAGGTACCGACCTCGGTCGGTTCATCGGCCAGCGCGCTCATCAGCGCGCCGAACACCACGCCGCCCGCCAGCAGCACCGCCAGAACGATGGCGATGATGCGGATCAGCTTCTTGTTTTTCATCGGCCAACCTCCGTCAATGCACGGCGCGCCAGCTGCCCAGCGGCCAGATGACCTGGCGCACGTGGCCCACGATCATGTTCTTCTTGATGGGGCCTACGTCCATGTCCGGGTCGTCGTCCTTCCAGTCGCGGGAATCGTGGCTGTTGTAGCGGTTGTCGCCCACCACGAAGTACTCGTCCTCGCCCAGCACATAGGGGTCGTAGTCGTCGGGGCTGCCCTCGGGGAAGTAATCGCCATAGCGCTCGTCCAGCATCTCGTCCACGGTCTGGCCGTCCTTCTCGTAGACGACGTGGGTCACTTCATTCTTGCGATAGACCGTATCGCCGGGCACCGCCACCACGCGCTTGACAAAGTAGGTCTGCATCGGAATGATGCCGAGGAACTTGTTGTAGCGGTTCGGGTAGTGGCAGATGACCACGCTGTCGCGGTCGATAGTGCCGAACTTCACGTCCGTCACGGTCACGAACAGCCGCTCGCCGTCGGCCAGGGTGCTGTCCATGGAATGGCCGTCCACCCGGATGATCCGGAACAGGAAGGTCTGGATCACAAAGACCACGATCAGGGCCACGGCCAGCGCGACCACCCACTCCTTGAGCTCCTTCCAGAAATTCGACTTCTTCTTGGAAACCTTCGCCTCGATCTCGCTGATCTGCTTCTCGGCTTCCTCGCTGAGCTGCTTTTCCGCGCCCTCCACGGGCTTATTGGCCTCGATCCCGTTGATCTGCCTCTCCTGCGGCGCGTTGCCGTTGTTGCCTTCCATATTCGATATCTCCTTGTTCGTCTTCATTCATCGCACCGGCCCGATGCGTCCCGGCGGCCAGATCACGCAGCGCACGCGCCCCAGAAAGGCTTCCGCGCCCAGGGGACCCATGTCCGCCATGCGGCTGTCGTAGCTGTCGGCCCGGTTGTCGCCCAGCACCAGGTATTCCCCGTCGTCCAGGCGAATCCCGTAATCCTCAGTGGGCGTCGAGACATAGGGCTCCGGCACCGGCTGTCCGTTCACCGTCAACGCACCGCCCGAGAAGCGGATTTCCTCGCCGGGCAGGCCGACCACCCGCTTGATGTAGGTGTCGCTTCGGCCGGGGAACGCGCACTGCACCACGTCGCCCCGCCGGGGGCCGTCTGTGCGGTAGTCGAACCGGGTGACCAGCGCCACGTCCGAGGCCATCAGCGTGTCCTGCATCGAGGTCCCCGCCACGCGCACCGTGCCGAAGGCCCCGCGCCGCAGGCACAGCCCCAGCGCCAACACCAGCGCCAGCGCGACGGCCAGCCCGACCATGCCCTTCGCTGCCCTCACGCCTCGCTCTCCCCGGCGCTCTCCAGCAGCTTGCGAACCCGCTTCTCAAACACCGGGCGCTCCAGCATCACGATGCGCTGGCACTTTTCGCAGCGCATCTTGATGTCCGCGCCCACATAGGTGATCCGCCAGACGTCATTGCCGCAGGGATGCGCCTTGCGCATCTTCACCAGATCGCCCACATGCAGAAGCATCGCTCAACCTCCCCGGATGATGAACCGCCGGCATGTCCGGGGAGGCCTTGCTCCCCGAAAATACAGTTCGTATTATAGGTTATGAATATTGCATCAGTGTGAACTTTACAATAACTTCATTCGTGTTCAAGCACGTAGCAGAAGCTGCGCCCCGTCACGTCGCCCACACAGACGGCCAGCTCGCCCCCGTACACCGGCACGGCCAGCTCCCGCTGCAGGGCGCCCTCCTTTCGGTTGCGGGCGAATTCCGCCATCGCCCGGTAGCCCTCCGGCCGGATATAGCCCACCGACCAGTTGTCCACCGCGTCCATCGGGTCGCCCCCCTCGGGCAGGCCGGGAATGTCGGCGTCGAAGCGCTCGAGGGCGACGTGGTAGAACCCGACGCCCGTGCGAATGGACGCCTCGCAGGCCGGCGCCGGCCCTTCGGACGCCGACGCCTCGATGCAGTAGTCCGACCCCGCCAGCCTACGCCGGGCGATGTTCACCGTCAGTGGGCAGCGGTCGATGCCGATGAAGTTGCGCCCGCACCGCCGGGCGGCCTCCAGGGTGGTGCAGCTGCCCGCGAAGGGGTCCAGCACCCACTCCCCCGGCCGGGACGCGCACCTGACGATGCGGTCCAGCAGCGCCAGCGGCTTCTGGGCGTCGTAGCCGGTGCGCTCCGGGTCCTTCTGCTGCAGGTGGCTCAGGTCCTGCCACACGTCGGTGGGGGCCACGGGCTCGTCGTCGTAATAGGTGTAAATCCGGCCGTTGGCCTTGATGGATCGGTACACCCTGCCATCCGGGTCCACGTGGCGGCGCATGTGGTTTGGCTTGGGCTGGGTGGGCACCGTCTTGACGGCTTCGATGTTGAAATCGTACTTTGCCGTCTTGCGGTAGAACAGGATCACGTCGTGCTTGCGGCTGAAGTGGTTCACGCTGCGCCCGCCGGACTGGTAGACCCAGATGATCTCGTTGAGCAGGTTGTCCTCTCCAAACAGCTCGTCCAGCAGCAGCCGCACGTGGGGGTGGGCCCGGTAGTCGATGTGCACGAAGATCATGCCCTCGTCGCTGAGCAGCCGATGGCACAGCTCCAGCACCCGCCGCAGCAGGCCCAGGTATTCCGTCCGGCTCATTTTGTCGGAAAAGGTCTCCAGCGCCATGCCGCCCCGGCCCTTCTTCCATTGATCCTCCCCCACGCGCACGCGCATGAAAAAGCGGTCTCCGGTCATGAAAGGCGGGTCCATATACACCAGCTTGACCCTGCCCTCGTATTCCGGCAGCAGCGCCTCCAGGCTTTCCACGGCGTCTCCGAGGCAAAACAGCCCCCTGGGGCAGTCCCCCGTGCCCGTGTGCCACTCCCTGTGGACCTCGATCGGCCGAAGCAGTGCCATCAGATCACCCTCCGTCGCGCGAAAGCGCAGTAATTGTCTCATTATGCGTCTATTATATCAGTTAACGGTATGAATGACAAGTGAATCATTGACACCCGAAGCATTCCATTGTACTATACTTGTGGGGAAAACAGAAGAAGGAAGGCGTATCCATGAAGCGATTGCTCACCATCGCGTTGTTGCTGCTGATCTGCGCCGCCTGTGCGGCGGAGGGTGGCGACCTGCCCGCCCTGGCCAGGTCCAGGGGCTTCGAGGCGGAGGCCTCAGCCATTGACGGCGGCCTCCTGCGCTGTGACTTCGCCGTTACCGGAACCGAAGCCGCCATGACGTGGACCGACGCCGTGCGACAGTACGCCGTAAAGGGGAATTCAGTCGAGCTGTCCCGGCTGTACCTGGACGCGCTGGACCTGGGCGGATGGGAGAACTGCGTCTGCACGGTGAACGGCGAGGCGCGCGTCTCCTACGGCGCCGATTCCGCCCAGCGCTGCGACACCCTCGAGGCCTACGCATCCCAGGTGCGGACGGCGCTTGGCCTGACGGCCTTCGCCAACAACCTCATGGGCCTCACGAGGAGCTACGTGCTCAACAAGCGCTCGAAGAAGTTCCACCATCCCGACTGCTCCGGCATCCGGGACATGAGCCCCAAGAACCGGGAGGACTACACCGGCACCCGGAACGAGGTCATCGCAATGGGATACTCCCCCTGCGGGATCTGCAAGCCGTGATGGAATTCTGATTTGTCGGGCTGACGCCCGTTTGAAGGGGGACAGGTCCCCCTTCAATACATCCTCCTCAGATTTGCCTGAAATCCTGCGGATTTCCGGGCGGCAAATCTGCAAGGAAGCCTTTTTTGCTCTGGTCGACAGGCT
>JAZSAA010000208.1:0-18841 GCA_045601625.1 Clostridia bacterium
ACCAGCTGCTCGATCTTTTCAAAGGTGCTGACCAGCACCGGCTGGATGGGCTGCAGCTCCTCGCCGCCCTTGCGCATGGTGATGTCGTAGATGACCTTCTCCGCGCCCTCCAGGATCTCCTGGTTCTCCTTCTGGCCGGCATAGCTGTCCTGGAGGATTCGGTCGGCGGCGGCGATCAGCCGGCGCAGCGTGGCCTTTTCATCGACGATGCGGATGTAGGCCTGCACGTTGGCAGCGGAGGGCACGCCCTGGCTCAGCTCCACCAGGTAGGCCGCGCCGCCCACGGCGTCCAGCCGGCCCCGACGGGTCAGCTCGGCGTCGAGGGTCACCAGGTCCACAGGCCGGGATTCGTTCGCCATGTCCTTCATGGCGGCGAAGATCTCCCGGTTGGCGGGATCGAAGAAATCCTCCGCGCTCAGGCGTTCGACGGCCAGCTGGGTCGCCTGCCTGGACCGGATCATCGCGCCCAGCACGCTGCGCTCGGATTCAGGGTGGTTGGGCGGTGTGCGCGTCAAATCCGGCTGTGGAATGTACTGTTCCATAGCTTCTCCTCGGGAAACCGTCCGGTTCATCCATGCGGGACCTGTATCGGCGGCGTCTGCGCCGCCACTACCGGACAGTGCCTCTCTGATATGTAATGCTCTACTTCGTCTGCACCTTCACGTTGACGATCATCCGCGTGGAGATGCCGGGATACAGCTTCAGCGTGACAAAGGACTGGCCCGCCGACTTGATGGGCTCCTCCTGCTCCAGCTTGCGCTTGTCCACCTCGATGCCGTGCTGGGCCTTCAGGGCGCTGGCGATCTGGTCGTTGGTGATGGAACCGTACAGCTTGCCGTTCTCGCCGCCGCGCACCTCCAGCTGGATGACCTTGCCCTTGAGCTCGCGGGCCTGGGTCTCGGCCTGCTGGCGGGGCACCTCCTCGCGGTGCCGGTCTGCGCCCTTGGCGCGCTCCAGGGAGTTCAGCGCCTCGGCGGTGGCTTCCTTAGCCAGCTTGCGGGGCAGCAGGTAGTTGCGGGCGTAGCCGTCGGAAGTTTCCACGATCTGGTCCTTCTTGCCGGTGCCCTTGATGTCCTGAAGCAGTATAACCTTCATAGTATTCAGCCTCCTGTCGTTGCCGTTTCAGATGCTCCGGTTTCGGCTCCACTCAGGCAATGCCTGTCGTGCTGAGCGAAGCGAAAGCGGAGTCGAAGGATCTCATTCGTCCATGTCGTCGTCCGGGGGGTCCTGCGGCCGGTTCTGTATCCAGCGGCGAAGGGCCCCGTGGGAGCCCGCCAGCGCCGACGCCGCGCCCACCCAGGCCAGCGCCGAGCCCAGGCCCCGCAGCAGCAGGGCGGCGACGGCCAGCAGCCCGATCAGCAGCCGGCGGCGGCTCAGCGGCCGGTCGGCCCTCAGCATCCGCCGGTCCAGCGCGCAGAGCGCCTGCACGGCGAAGGCCGCGCCCACCGCCTGGGCGATGGTCATGTAGATCGTAGCGCCGTTGGCGCTGCCGGTGGCCATCAGGATCAGCCCCACGGCCCACAGCCCCACCGCGCCCAGGGTCAGCCGGGCCGGCATGAACCAGCCGCTCATGCCCACAAAGCTCTCGCTGGTGGCCATGCCCCGCCGGGCCATCGTCCAGTTGGCCCAAAGCACCCCCAGCACGCCGGAGAGGATCGCCCCGCTGAGCAGGGCCCCCGGCATCATCTGGGCGTAGGTCCGCTGCATCAGGTCCAGCACGCCGGACAGCTGTCCCCGGAAGGACGACACCGTCATGGCCGGGGCCGAACCCGGGCCAGCGGCCGATAGCATGGCGTTCACCGTATCCACCATGGGCTGGAGCGCCGCGTCGGGCATGCGGTTGTACTCACTGCGCAGCACATCCACGAATTTGGCGACCATGCCGCCGCCGAAGGCTATGTAGGCGATCAGCATCGCGGCCAGCAGCCCGCCCACGAAGGCGATCACCCCCGCGTTCATCTGTTCAAAGAAGGGCCGCTTTCCCGTCGCGCCGAACACCACCACCGCGGCCGGCGCCAGCGACGCCGCCAGCAGCACCAGGGCGATCGTCACGCCCATCAGGCAGCCCGTGGACACCGCCGCCGAGGCGGTCAGCACCGCCACGGGTATCCAGCCGCTCTTTGCCCCCAGGTGGGCGGCCACGATGCCGCCCAGCATCAGCACGGGCACGAGCAGCGATATCTGCACCAGCGCGACCAGCGGCAGCAGCGCCCCGACGATCACCGCCAGCACGATGCTCCCCGCCATGGGGCCGCGACTCGATTCTGCGATTGAAACCTGTCTGGAATCCAAAACCATGCCTCCGATACAATAATTCATCTTGCATTATACCACGTTCCCCGCTTGAGGGCAAGCCAGGAAACGGGTAAAAAACAACCGGGGAAGAGGTCCTCCTTACCATATACAGGGTATGACCTTCCATCGCACCTTCTGCTTATACGCCGCATATCCGGCCAGGCCCTGTTCCAAAACACGTTCTTCGTTGCGGATGCGCCGGGCGATGATCGGGATATAGCCCAGCATGATGACCAGCGATATGACGGAGCCCAGCACCAGCGGCATGGACAGGAACAGCACCAGCGTGCTCATGTACATCGGGTGGCGCACCACGCCGTATAGGCCTGTGTCCACCACGCGCTGCCCCTCCTGCACCTCCACCGTCCGGGAAAGCCATTCGTTTTCCCGCAGAACCTCCGCGTACAGGGCATAGCCCAGCAGGAACACGCCCGCGAAAGCCCAGCTCACCCAATCCGGCAGCACGACCCAGCGGAAGCGGAAGTTGAGCCCCGCAACCACAAAAGAGGCGAGAAATACCAGGGTGCTGAGCAGGATCACCTGCCTTTGCTCGCCCTGTTCTTCCCTTGCGTTCAACCGCCTTTTCAGCAGCTCCGGCGAGTTTTTCAGCAGCACCAGCCCCGCGACGGCCATGGGGATGAAAAGCACGCCCATCAGCAGCCAGCCCTGCCGCCAGCGCAGCGTCCCCGCGGGGAGGAACAGAAGAAGTCCCAGCAGCAGCGCGCCGCCCAGCAGCTTCACCATCGCCCGCCTGAAGAGTTCCAAATCCATGGTTGCTCAATCCTCCACTCTGCGTTTCCCTTCCGCCGTTTCCGGACGGAGCGCCCGTCCGTTGCGCCATGACCACCCTCCGGCCCGCGCCGTATGATTCGCCTGCGATTTCATCATAGCATATCGCAGGCTTGATCGCAACCAGATCCTGGGGCGTATCCCAGGGCAAACGCATGCGTTACAATTCCATGGCAGGATCCAATGCAGGGGCGGCGCGGCAAAGAACGGTTGCCGTGGCGGTATTTCTATGGTAAAATGGATTCAATCAAAAAGGCCGCAAGCCCGACGCCGGCATGGCGGACGGGATCTGTGTGCTCGACGCCGGCAAACGGGCCGGGAGCGTCACGCATCCCGAAATCCACGATGTCGGGGCAGCATGGAAGGCCGTCCGTTTGGGAAAACCACCACACTGAATTGCAGGGAGAATAAACATGTCGTACTCCGAAGCCTTCATCATCCGAACCCGCGATTGCGATATGGCGGGCCACTGGAAGCCATCCTCAATTCTCGAGACGATGCAGGAGGTCGCCGTCGACCATTGCGATTCCATTCATCTTGGACGTTCCGTACTGGATTCCATGGGCATCGCATGGATACTGTCGCGGTGCCGAGTGGAACTCTTTCGTCACCCCCGCATCGGCGAAGCCTGCACCGTGGAAACCTGGGCCATGCCCACGCGGCACCTCTTCTTCCCAAGGGCGCATGCGTTTCGGGATTCAGAGGGCAACCTCATCGGGGAAGCCTGCGGCCTATGGCTGTTGATGGATATGAAGCTTCGCAGAGCCGTGCCCAACCCTTTCGTGCTGGAAAACCTGCCCTTTGAGGATAAAGGCGTCTCGGTCAGGATCGGCGGCGCCGTCCGCCCCGTCGGCGATTCCCCCGCGGAGCAAACCCTGACCCCGCAATACACCGACTTCGACCTGAACGGCCATGTGAATAACGCGAAATACCTCGACTGGTGCTGGAACGCGCTCGGAAGGGACGGGCTGCAGGGCCGTCGGGTCGCTTCCCTCGACATCGAGTATGACAGAGAGGTTTTGCCGGGCGAACGCATCCGGACGCAGACGGGATCAGATCGGGAGGCATTCTCCTTCTGCGGCTTTACGGAGGATGACAGGCGCTGCTTTGCGATCAGGGGAACGCTGGCCGCCGCGGACAATGGCGGGATGAACGATTAAAACGGCCATCGATTGGGAGGTCTTTACACATGCAGAAGATATTTGCACATCGCGGCGCTTCCGGCTATGCCCCGGAAAATACGCTTGAAGCCTTCGCGCTGGCCGCAAAAATGGGCGCGGACGGCGTGGAGCTCGACGTTCATATGGCGAAGGACGGGGAATTGGTGGTCGCCCACGACGATTTCCTCAGCCGCGTTTCCAACGGCCGCGGCTTCATCCGGGACATGACCACGGCGGAGCTGAAGCGGCTGCGCTTCAACAAGACCCATCCCGAATTCGCGGACGCCACCATCCCCACCCTTCGGGAGGTCTACGAGCTGCTGAAGCCAACCGGCCTGGAGGTCAATACAGAACTGAAGACGAGCCCCATACACTACGAGGGCATCGAGGAGAAGTGCGTCCAACTTGCGGCGGAGACGGGCATGACGGAGCGCGTCATGTATTCCTGCTTCAAGAGTGCAAGCCTGCTGCGCATCAAGCGCATGGATTCCGGCATCCGGGTCGGATTGCTCCGCAACCCCATCGGCAAGCTCAACGACCGCAAGATCATCGATCCCTGGGATCTGGCGCACCTGGTGGGCATCGACGCCATTCACCCCCATTTTTCCGAGCTGCTTAAATATCGGGAAGCGGACAAGGTCCACGCCAGGGGCATGCAGGTGAACGTGTGGACCGTGAACGACGAAGACGACATTCGCAAGAGCCTTGAGGCAGGCGCGGACATGTTGATCGGCGACTATCCGGACCGCATGCTGAGGATTCGGGAGGAACTGATGAAGTCGGTTGAGGATTAGCGATTGAAGCGCTTACCGGCGGTGATCCGGCAAGGCCGCACCCCCGCCGGTAGGCACCCTTCTTTTTGGGCTGCCAGGCGGGCGCGGCGCTCATCTCCCGCCCAGATCCCGCGTGGCCGGGAATCCGTACGCCCCTTCGGCATTTTCCACAGCGCGGACGATGGCTTTGCTGACCACCTCCGCCGCCAGCGCGCCCACCAGGTCCTGGTCTGCGGCGATATCCCCGATCGACGCCGCGTAGATGCTGTCGCCGTCGGCGGACGTGTGCACCGGATTGATGGACCGGGCGTAGCCGTCGTGGGCCATGCCGGCGATCTTGCACAGCTGCGCCTTGTTGAAGAAGGCGTTTGTGAACACCGCGCAGATCGTGGTGTTGCCGGTGAATTTGTTTTCGACCACCGCGTAGCTGCGCCGCATATAGTCCGCGCTGGAGCGCAGGCCGTCCCTTTCCTCGTTCAGCATGCCCGCGATCTGCCGGCCCGTCTTCCAGTCATAGACGTCCCCCAGGGCGTTGACCGCCACGACAGCCCCGATCTTCAGCTCCCCGAGCTGCACGGCATAGCTTCCGATGCCGGACTTCATGCAGTAATCCATCCCTGCGTACTTGCCCACGGTGGCCCCGCACCCCGCGCCGTAGTTGCCGTCCCGGTAATTCGGGGCCTCCATGGCCAGGCGGGCGGCCTCGTAGCCCATGGCCGCGTCGGGGCGCACGGACGGGTCTCCCACGGACAGGTCGTAGATGTCCGCCTGCGCCACCAGCGGCACCAGCGCGTAGCCCGTATCGTAGCCGATGCCCTTCTGCTCCAGGCAGCGCATCACCCCGTCCGCCGCGCCAAGGCCGTAGGCGCTGCCGCCGGCCAGCACAATGGCGTGGATGCACTGGGCCGCCATCAGCGGGTTGAGCAGCTGGCTCTCGCGGCTGGCGGGACCGCCGCCGCGCACATCCAGCCCCGCCCGCATCCCCTGGGGCGCGACGATCACCGTACAGCCCGTACCGGCCTCGGCATTTTCCGTCTGGCCGATGCAAACCGGCCCCACCTCCGTCACCGGGATCTCATGCATGTCAAATCCCCCTTCACAGCGCAAATTATCGGCAGCAGGAACGCTGCCATCAAAACACACAGCGCGCCTTTCATGGTTGCGCTGTTTATTTATTTCACACTTCTGCCTGTTCATCGTAATACTAATCTAAATGGGCATCCCGGATTGTGGAACAACCATGAATGAAAACCATGCGCCATGTAGCGGCGTAGCCGCTACACACCATAAGTCGTTTTTCTACAGCTTTTCACAGTAAATATGTACAAGCATGCGAGGGTATTTTTCGACATACCAAGGCGAAGGCCCGCAGGCTTGCTGGCGGCAAGTCAAGGACCTTCAACGCTGGTATGGCGAAAAAGGCACCGCAGGATTGTATAGGTTTAGTATAAAAAGACGTGGGCGGCCCGGGCCAGCAGCGGCCGGCAGCCCGGCCGGACGACGAACACCCGGCACTTCGGATCCGATACGATCGCCTTCAGGCCGCCATAGACGGGCTCCTCCTTCGACAGCAGGTCATAGACGCTCAATCTCGCGCCCAGCAGATACTGGGGGCTCTGTCCCTCATGCCCGGCGGCAAAGGACGCGGCCATGGTTCGGGCGTCGGTGATGACGTCGAGCAGTTCCACCGCAAGGGGCTTCCTCTCGTCGCTGATCCGGGCGTTGACGCTGGCGATATCCGCGTACAGCATGGGAACGTCCTCGTCGTCCGAGAGGGAGATCCTGTGAAAGACCATGTCGTCCACGGCGTCGCCCATGGCAGACATGGCTTCGCTCTCGCCTATGAACGCCCTGCCAAGGCCCTGTGCAAACCATGCGCCCCGGATATAGGTGTCGCCGTCCGGGGAGAAATAGGATAACTGCCCGTTGCCTGCCATATCTCGCAGCATTTGCAGGCGCGACACGATGTCTTCGTCGAGCGCCCCGGCTTCCGGCAAGGCAACCCATTCCGAATAGGCCTGCTCCACGTCTGTCTGGATCTCAAGATACCAGAACGCCTCGATCATTGCGTTCGGCATGCTCAGCAGCAGCCCTTCGCCTTCGGCGGGCGGGATGCCGGGGCCGCCGCTGTCGCCAACCGCCTGATGCAGCTGCCAGATATTCCTGGCCCCTGAGACCTCGTCGTTGCCCTCGCGGGAATACAGAAGGTACGTGCACAGCATCTGCGGCAGCGCGTAGACGGTTCCGTCCACCCTGCACGCGGCCATCGCGCAGGGGATGAAGTCATCGGCGTCCCGAATGTCTTTCTCATCGAGGGGCAGAAGGCAACCCTTTTCCAGAAAGTCGTGCAGCAGCAAGGCATCGTAGACGAACACGTCCAGGTCCGCCGGCGGGTCCTCCAGATAGCCGTCCCAGGACACAAACTCCAGCTTCACTTCGGGGTGTCTGGCATTCCATTCCGCTTCGACGGCCTGCCGGAACCTGGCCTGGTCCGGCACATGGGGAAAGAGCGCGACGCTGAGGCTCCGCGCTTCCGCCCGGCAGCAGCGCCAGGGCCAGACACGCCATCGCCAGGAATCCGGCGATTCCCCTCCATCGGGCTTTTACCTGTTTCATCCGCGCCATGTGGCATATCCCCCTGTCGGGCATTCAACAAGCCGGCCCCGGGCAGGTCACTCGGCCGGCGCGCTGTGGCGGTCGATGTAGAGCTCGTAGACGTTGGTGATCTCCGCGTTTCCCTGGAGGTCGGCATAGACGTACACCAGCGCCCAGGTGGGCGCGGCGTCCGCCGCCACGGGGGTGATCTGGCACAGCACGCAATAGTTCGTCCCGGCGACCACCTGGGTGGACAGCAGCGCCACGGGAACGTATTGCGCCCCGACGAGTCCGTCCAAAGCCCTGTCGAAGGCGGCCTGGGCATCCCCGGGCAGCTCGGCCGCATCGTGGGGCACGTTCTCCCAGCCCCCGGCCAGCGGCTCCGCAAGCGCGCCCGTCGCGCAAAGAAGGAGCGCAAGAAGCAGCAGCGCAATGCGAATAACGGTGTTCTTCATATCGATGACCTCCTGTCACAGTATCGGTTTTGAATTGTGGCAAGCGCCGGCGCGTCCGGATTTGCCGCACCCCCTGGCCACGATACCATGATAGCAGATCACGAACGTGATTGCAACCGAAGATTGCCGATAAATTTCGATTGACGTAACCTTCATAATAATGTAAAATACATACAGCAAGGTATTTGTCAGCCGCCCCGGCGGCAGGCGCTTCAGGAAAGCGTGGTCATGTTATGCTTTATTCCAGTGCGGGCCTACTCGCCCTGGTGATCAACCTCATCATCAATCACGACGTGCTGCTGGACCGGTCCGGCGGGAAGCTCATCCCGGCGCTTCGGTCCTATCGGCTGTTCTTGCTGTCGGTCAACCTCTATTTCGTCACGGACATCGCCTGGGGCCTGCTGTACGAGCACGGGCTGATCGCCCTCACCTATGCCGACACGGTTTTCTACTTCCTGTTCATGGGCCTGTCCATACTGTTCTGGACGCGCTACGTCATCGACTACCTGCGGGAACGCAACGCCTTCGGGCGGATGCTCTCGCTGGCCGGGTGGCTGCTGTTCATCTTCGAGACCGTGGTGCTGTGCGTCAACTTCATCCGCCCGGTGCTGTTCAGCTTCGAGGGCGGCGTATACCGCGCCGAGATCGCCCGGTACACCACGCTGGTGGTGCAGATCGCCATGTTCCTCGTCACCGCCGTCTACGCCCTGGCTTCCCGCCAAAAGGGCGCCATGCGGCTGCGGCACCGTACCATCGGCGTGTCCAGCCTGACCATGGCGCTGTTCATCACGTTGCAGGTGCGCTATCCGCTGCTGCCCATGTACGCCATCGGCTGCCTGCTGAGCACCTGCATACTGCACAGCTTCGTGCTGGAAAACGAGAAGGAGGAATACCGGGACAAGCTGGAGAACCAGCTGCGCGAGAACATCCTCAAGGGCAATTACTACGACCTGTTGACCGGGCTTCCGGGCATGATCCACTTCTATGAAAACGTGCAGAAGGAGCGGGAGGCGGTTCTCCGCGACGGCGGAAGGCCGGCCTTCCTGTACTTCAACTTCAGCGGGCTGAAGTTCTACAACCAGAGCCACGGCTTCGCCGAGGGCGACCGGTTGCTGCAAAGCTTCGCCGGACTGCTGGTGGCCACCTTCGGCCAGGGCCATTGCAGCCGCTTCGGGCAGGATCACTTTGCCGCCTTCGCCAGGGCGGACGGGCTGGCAGAGCAGCTGGACAGGCTGTTCCAGACCTGGAGAAGCGACCTGCCCCCGATACTGGCCGGCGTGTGCCTGGAGGAGGCCGACCAGGTGGACATCAGCACGGTCTACGACCGGGCCAAGATCGCCTGCGACGCGATCCACAGCACCCACACCTCCTCGGCGCAGTACTACGACAACGCCATGTTCACCAGCGTCGAGCGGCAGCAGTACATCACCTCCCACCTGGACCAGGCCATCGCCGAGGGATGGATACAGGTCTACTACCAGCCCATCGTGCGGGCCACCAACGGCCGCGTCTGCGACGAGGAGGCCCTGGCCCGGTGGATCGACCCCGAGCGCGGCTTCCTATCCCCCGCCGACTTCATCCCCATACTGGAGCAGACGCGGCTGATCTACAAGCTGGACCTGCACATGGTGGACCAGGTGCTGGAAAAGCTGCGCCGCCAGCGGGATGCCGGGCTCTTCCTGGTGCCCCAGTCCGTCAACCTGTCCCGGTCCGACTTCGACATGTGCGACATCGTGGAGGAAATACGCAGGCGCGTGGACGACGCCGGGTTCCCCAGGCGGCTGATCACCATCGAGATCACCGAGAGCATCGTCGGCACCGACTTCGACTTCATCAGCGGCGAGGCCCGGCGCTTCCGCAGCCTCGGCTTCCCGGTGTGGATGGACGATTTCGGCAGCGGCTACTCCTCTCTGGACGTGTTGCAGCGCATGCCCGTGGACCTGATCAAGCTGGACATGCGCTTCATGCAGCAGTTCGACAACGGGGAAAGGAGCCGCATCATACTGACGGAGCTGGTGCGCATGGCCATCGGCCTGGGCATCGACACCGTGTGCGAGGGCGTAGAGCGGCCCGACCAGGTGGAATTCCTGCGGGAGATCGGCTGCTCGAAGCTCCAGGGCTTCTACTACACCCAGCCCCTGCCGCTGGAGGCGGTGTTCAAGCGCTACGAGCAGGGCATCCAGATCGGTTTTGAGAACCCGGAGGAATCCGCTTACTTTGATGCCATCGGCAGGATCAACCTGTACGACCTGTCCGCCATCGCCAAGGAGGACGCCGACAGCTTCCAGCACTATTTCAGCACCCTGCCCATGGCCATCATCGAGGTGCGCGGCGACGCGGCCCGCTTCACCCGCAGCAACCAAGCCTACCGGGACTTCATGGCCCGGATCTTCCGGCTGGACCTGGCCGCCCTGGGCGACGAATTCAACGCCACCCCGGAGGGCCCCGGCCTGGCCTTTGTAACGAAGCTGCACCAGTGCTGCGACGAGGGCGGCCGGGCCGTATTCGACGAGGTCCTGCCCGACGGCACCACGGTGCACTCCTTCATGCGCAGGATCGCCGACAACCCCGCCACGGGTACCCGGGCCGCCGCCGTCGCCGTGCTGGCAATCACCGACGGGCAGAGGCGCTGACGGGGAAAGTCCGCCTGCATACAGTTCCGTCCCTCAAAGCAATGTCGTCAACGCAGGTGGCAAGGACCCGTTTTTCCCCTATCAGCCCCGCGACGGTTCCGGATTCCTGGCATACCGCTTTGATTCTTAACAATGACCGTGTATACTGTTGCAAAACTACAATGGAGGCAAAGACTATGAAGAAAGTCCTGGCTATCATCCTTCTGGCCGTCGTGGTTTGCGTCATGACCGCCTGCAGCTTCAGCAGCTCCAGCACCAGCACCGTTTCCGTAAGCACCAGCGTCACCGACGAGGATGGCAACACCGAGACCAATACCGTCTCCAGCGAGGCCGGGGTCTCCGTGGGCACCGACGGCGTGGAAGTCACCGCCGAGACCACCGCCGAAACCACCACCGAATCGGCCGAGGGAAACAACTGATGCCCTTCGGGATGCAATAAAGGATAGCGCCGTTTTCACGGCGCTATCCTTTTTTATGTCGGCGTCTGTTACTCGCCGAACGTCACCTTGGCCTCAAACTGGTACTCGGGATCGCCCCGGTCGGCGGTCGTCGCGGCCAGGAGCGCCCTGTCCGGCGTCAGGGTCAGGCTGGTCTCCCCGCCGTCGACGGTGAAGGTCACGGGCCGGGAGAAATCCACCATCTCCTCGTTGAGCAGGATGCTGAATTCGCCGTTCACATCCCGGGTTTCTACGGCGAAGCGGTTGTCGCCGTCGGCGGTCACCGTGACCGTACCCTGATTGGTGGTATAGGGCGCGGAGAGGTAATAGAACGTCTCCGTCCGGCGGGAATCGGCGCGGGTGGACAGGTCCCAGATCACCTTCGGCGGCAGCGGGTCGCGTATGAAGGCATCCATGTAGTCCGGCGGGTAGGAATCCACGTCCTCGTGGGCGCGGTCCCCGTCGTTGAGCCAGGCCGCGATGTCGTGCATCACCGGGATGGGGACGGTGTCGTAATCGTCGTAGTTGTGGCCGCAGTCGTAGTGGATCAGCGTCCGGTGCTCATACCCGCCGTTCTCCGCCTGGAGGTCGTCCAGCTTCAGGCCGTACTCGGCGGTAATCCTGTGGCGGTCGTATTCCTCGTCAAACTCCCCCGCCTGGAGCTGGATCGGCAGGTTGTACAGGTTTACCAGCGACACGCCGTTGGGATGGCCGGAGGACATGTTGGCCGCGGCGAAGCGATCCGGCATCCGGGTGGAGATGGCGTAAACGCCGTCGCCGCCGGCGGAGAAGCCCTCCAGGTACACCCGGTTGGGGTCCACGCCCTGGGTGAGGATCATGTACCTGATCAGCCGGTCGTAAAGCGGATAGGACTCCGGGTTGAAGTGGGTGTCCCAGGTGTCCCGCACGCCGCGGACCGCCACGTACACGCCGCAGTCCAGCGCCATGGAATAGTATTCCTGCATTTCCTTCCACTGCTCGTCGTTGAAGGCCGGGGTATCGCCGGAGCCGCCGCCGTGCATGGCGATGTACAGCGGATAGCCGTCCTCGGGCATGTCACCGATGACCTGCACGGTGTAGCGCATGGTCGCCTCGCCCTCGGTCATGGCATTCGCCGCCGTCTCCGCGAGCAGCGTAGGGTCCTCTGTAAGGGCGTCTCGGTAGGCGTTCCATGCCTCCTGGCGCGCTTCAGCCAGTGAAGCCGCGTCGGCGGGCAGGGGCTCTGCCGCCTCCTGGGGCCGCGCGGCGAACTGCGCCCGAGCCGGCAGCGCCACCAGCATCAGCAGCAAAAGTATGGTAACAAGGCGCTTCATGGGGTATCGCATCTCCTTCCAGGCCAATCCGGTGTTATTTTACTCACCGCGATTATATCAGAGATGGGCGGAGCTGACAAGGGAGAATCCTTATGAAAACAGGGCTTTCGCATACGAGAACGCTGCCGTTTCAGGCATTGCCGGATGTGGCTTGAATACTTTTCTACTACAATATATTTGGTCGGTAAACTTGACAGCCAGTCAAGAGACCGACCAAATATATTGTAGTAGAAAAGTAAAAGCATTTTGTACAGACGCTTCGACTGCGCCCAGCATGACGACATAGCATGGTTTGTCATCCAGGGCGCAGTCGAAGCAGGTTTTTTATGTTTTTGGGCAGCAGTATGATTGATCCGGCTTCACATCGGTAGAGGCGGCGCTGCGCGGCCCGCCAGGTAGAACGACTCGTTTCATACCGGGCGGGCCGCGCAACGCTGCCGCGACTTTTCACTCACGGCGCGCCGTCCCTGCAAACCCGCCTGCCAGACGCCGCTGCAGGGGTGCCTCCCAGCTCAGCATGGCGCACCAGCCCAGCACGCACGCCAGGCCGACCCCCGGTATGCCCATGCGCGGCACCAGCAGAAGCGTCGCCAGCACCCGCACCGAGATCTGGGTCAGCGTTCCGAACAGCGTGACGGTCATCCGTCCCACGCCCCGGAACCAGCCCTGGATGCCGTTGGTCAGGCAGGGCAGCCAGTAGCAGAAGCCGATGATGTCGAAGTAGCGCACGCCGCTTTCGACGATGTCGCCGTCGAGGGTAAACAGCCTCATCAGCGGCCGGCGCAGGGCCAGCACCGCCGCGCACATGAGCACGCCCGCGGCGAGCTCCAGCGCCATGCCACGGCGGCAGCCCTGCTCGACCCGTATCCCGTTACCCGCGCCACGGTTCTGTGCCACGAGGGCCGTGATGGCCGTGGCGATGCTCCTACCGGGCAGCAGGCCGATATCCTCGATCTTGCGCACCGCGGAGAAGGCCGCAGCGGCGGACACGCCCAGGGCGTTCACGCTGCTCTGGATCACCAGGTTGCCGATGGGCTGGCTGCACTGCTGCAGCGCCGTCATGCCCCCGTAGGCCAGCGTCCGCCGCGCCAGCCCCCGGTCGGGCCGCAGCCCCCGCCAGCGCACCCGCAGCAGGGGCACCCGGCGGTTCACGTGCCCCATGCACAGCGCCGAGCTGAGCGCCTGGGCGAACACCGTGGCCAGCGCCGCCCCCAGCACACCCATTCCCGCGAAGGCCACGAGCACCACGTCCAGCGCGCCGTTGACCGCGCAGGAGACAACGAGGTAGCGCACCGGCGTGCCGGAATCGCCGATGCTGCGCAGGGCGGCGGCATAGATGTTGTACAGGCAGGTGAAGGGCATGCCGGCGAATATGACCCGCAGGTACAGCGAGGCCTCGCCCATCATCTCCGGCCGGACCCGCATCAGGCGAAAGACAGCCCCGGCCAGCGGTATGCCCGCGGCCATCACCGCCAGCGCGAACGCCAGGCCCATCGCCAGCGTGGTCTCCAGCTCCCGGCGCAGCTTCTCCCCGTCCCCCGCGCCAAAGAAGTTCCCCATCAGCACCGACGCGCCGATGCACACGCCGGAGACGCCCAGGATCAGCAGGTTCATGATCTGGTCGCAGGTCCCCACCGCCGCCAGCGCCGTGCTGCCCGCAAATCGCCCGATGACGATGGTATCCACCATGTTGTAGGACAGCTGGAACAGGTTCCCCAGCATCAGCGGAACGGAAAAGCGGATCAGGTGCCGCAGTATATCGCCGCTCGTCATATCCCTGGCCGTCGCCATGTTCCGTAACACCTCCGTTTGCGGACCGCGCGTTCGCGACGTCGTTATGCCCCGGCCCGCCAACGTCCGCAAAAAAAGGACCGTTTTCCCCTTTGCAGACCCTTGCGCCCGCGCCGCCTTATGCTATAATGGTTGCGGGTGGGAAATAATGTACGAAGAGCAGCTTGAAAGAAGGGTTTGCGCCGCGATCTGCCACAGCGACGGCCTGAAGGCCAGGGAGATTGCCCGGCGGCTGAACCTGGACCGCGGCACGGTCAACCACATACTGTACGCCTCGCCCCTGCTCAGGGAGCTCTGCTACCAGGACAGGGACTACGTCTGGCACGGCATCATCCGGCAGGAGCGCCCCCATTCGGGCCTGTTTGAATTCTCCGGCTACTACAGCCGGGTCGATGAATTCCTTGACCTGACGGAGGAGGCGTGGATGGCGCGCCTGGTCGAGGGCTGCCAGCGCATCGGCCGCAGCGTCAGCGACGCGCGGGGGCTGTTCCACTCCTTCCGCGACTGCCGGGCACAGATGGTGCGGCTGTTCAAGGACCTGCTGGACATGGTCGGCGACGCCTGCCTGGGCTGGGAGATCGCCTTCGAGTTCCGGCTGAAGCGGGCCCGCCACGTGCGCATCTACGCGGACGTGCTGGTCATCACCGGGGACAGGGTGTTCTCCCTCGAATTCAAGATGAAGGACGCCGTGGCGGCGGAGGACGTCGCCCAGGCCGCGAAGTACTGCCCCTGGCTGGAGATCGTGTTCGGCCCGGATTACGAAGTGCTTCCCGCGCTGGTACTCACCGCCGCCAGGGATACCTTTGACTTCGCCGCCATCGACGGCAGCGACTTCCTGCTGCCGGTCTGTTCGGGAGACATGCTGTTCAACGTATTTGACGAATACATGGGGTTCCTGAACGGCGATTAATCCCCCCAGACCTCCCTGGCCAGCCGGAACACCGCCCAGCCCTTGGGCCAGCCCACGTACATCGTGGCATGGGTGACGATGGCCGCGATCTCGTCCTTCGTCACGCCGTGGGCCTTCGCGTTCTGCAAGTGGTAGCTCAGGGACGAGTCGGTGATGCCGGACGCCATCAGCGACACGACGGTGACGATGCACTTCGTCTTGACGTCGATGGCCTCCGCGTTCCAGACCTCGCCGAAGAGCACGTCGTCGTTCAGGTGGGCGAACATCGGGGCGAAATCCCCCAGCTGCTGCCGGCCGGCGGTCTGTGTGATCTTTTCCTGCATGATGATCAGCTCCTTGCGCATTTGATTTTCGTTGGTTCAATAAGTTTTTCGCAGCGGACGGTTCTGCGCCATGACGCCCGCCAGCGGGTGGGGCGCATAGGGCGCTTCGAGGCAGGCGATCTCGTCGCCGGTGAGCGTCAGCTCGACGGCCTTCGCCGCGCCCTCGATGTGGTGGAGCTTCGTCGCGCCCACCACCGGCGAGGTCGCCTTGGTCAGCAGCCACGCCAGAGACACCTCCGTCATGCTCACGCCGTGCCGGTCCGCGACCTCCGCCACGCGATTGATGATCACGTCGTCCTGCGCCTTCGTGGCGTCGTACTTGAAGTGGGCATAGGCGTCCTTCTCCATGCGGTTGGAGGTCTCCCCCGGCCTGCGGGCCAGCCGGCCCGAGGCCAGGGCGCTGTAGGGCGTCAGGGCGATGTTTTCCTCGTCGCAGTAGGGAACCATCTCCCGCTCCTCCTCCCGGAAGATCAGGTTGTAGTGGCCCTGCACCGATACGAACCGCGCCCAGCCCTCCCGATCGGCGATGGCGTTGGCCTTCGCCAGCTGCCAGGCGAAGCAGTTTGATATGCCGATGTAGCGCGCCTTGCCCGCCTTCACCTGGCGGTTGAGGCCGTCCAGTATGTCCTCGACGGGCGTCTGCCAGTCCCACATGTGATAAATGTAGAGGTCCACGTAATCCATGCCCAGGTTTTCAAGGCTCCGGTCCAGCATGTTCCCGATGTGCCGCTGGCCGGTGACGCCCGCCTCGATCTCCTCCGGCGTCCTGGGCAGGAACTTAGTGGCCACCACCACCTCGTCCCGGCGAGCGAAGTCCCGCAGCGCCCGGCCCAGGTACTGCTCGCTGGTGCCGGACTGGTAGGCGATGGCGGTGTCGTAAAAGTTGACGCCCAGCTCCAGCCCCCGGCGAATGATCTCCCGGGAATGCGCCTCGTCCAGCGTCCAGGCGTGCTGGCCCTGTCCAGCGTCGCCAAAGCCCATGCAGCCCATGCAGACGCGGGAGACGTTCAAATCGCTGTTTCCAAGCCGTACATATTTCATGCTCCAAGCCTCCAAGCCTTTCTTTAATCGATCGTGACGCCGTGCCGGTTGCGGCGCAGCCGGTTCTGACATTTCGTCAATCAGCGCGCCACTCACGCCCCCAGCAGTGCGCGTATGCCGTTGCGGGCCATGTCGTAGACGCTCAGGTACACAAAGTCCAGCCCGGCCTCGGCCATCGCCCGCCGCTGCTTGTCCGACACGGTGGTATAGGGATAGATGCCGTAGAGAAACGGCAAAAAGGCGTACAGGAAGTCCTGCTGCGCCTGCCCGTCCATGTCCGGGAAGAACTTCACAAGGCAGCGGCGCACCGCCTCTATGGACGCGCCATAGGCCCGCTTGAAATCCCGCAGGCACTCCGGCCGGCTGTTCTGCTCCATGTCGAAGTGGTTCATGCTCAGCAGCTTCAACAGCATGCCCCGCTGCTCCAGCGTATGGGCCAGCGCCCCGGAGAAGGCGTCGGCGCTCATGGCGGTGTAGCGGCCGCGCAGCGCGTCCAGCGCCTCAACCCAGCGCTCGTATTCCTTCTGCATCAGCGCCAGAAAGATCTCCTCCTTGGTCTGGAAGTAGTTGTAGATGGAGGTGCGCGTGAAGCTGGTCGCCCCCGCGATGTCCCTCAGCGTGATCTCCTTGAAGCTCATGGTCTGGTAGAGCTTTTCGCAGGCTGAGATGATCTCCTCCCTGCGCGCGTTCGTCAATTCAGCGGAACCCCTGGGCATATTCCCTCTCCCCCTGCCGCCCGAGGCGGCCTTTGTTGCAAGCCCATTATACCCTGTTTCTGACTCGTTGTCAATTTATAATCCGGGCGATATTGACATATTGTCAGAACAGTGGTATATTGGATTCAGATTTCCTGGAGGGATGCCTGTGAGGATGAATCGCATGCTCAATCCTGCCCCGGTCCTGCCCGCGGACCGGCAGATCTTTTCCGACAGGGCGCTGAAGGCCATGATCGTCCCGCTGCTGATCGAGCAGCTGTTGCAACTGGTCGTGGGCATCGCGGACACGATGATGGTCAGCTACGCCGGCGAGGCGACGGTTTCCGGCGTGTCGCTGGACACGATGATCTACACCGTATTCATCTACCTGTTCACGGCGGTGGCCACCGGCGCGGCGGTCATCGTCTCCCAGTACATCGGCCGCGGCGACCGGGACAGCGCCAACCTGGCCGCTTCCCAGGGCTTTCACATCGCCGGGGTGATCTCCCTGGCCTGCACGGCGCTGACGCTGCTGCTGGGGAACGCCATGCTGGACCGGCTCTACGCCAGCGTGGACGGCGGCGTGATGTCCGCCTGCCAGGTCTACCTGCGCATCGTCGCCCTCTCCTTCCCCGCCAACGCCATCTACAACGCCGGGGCGGCGCTGTATCGCTCCATGGGCAGGACGCGCACCACCATGCTCGTCTCCGCGGCCATGAACCTGATGAACGTGGTCGGCAACGCCATCGGCGTGTTTGTGCTGAAGGCCGGGGCGGCGGGGGTGGCCTGGCCCACCACGATCTCCTGGTGGTTTGCCGCCGTCGTCATGACCGCGCTGTGCTTCAACCGTAACAACCCGGTGTTCGTGCGCCCCGGTGACATGCTGCGCCCCCGGCGGGAGATGGCCGTTCGCATCCTGCGCATCGCCGTGCCCAACGCCGCCGAGCAGGTGCTGTTCCAGCTGGCGAAGGTGGTGCTGGGCTCGCTGATCGCCACCTTCGGCACCTCCCAGATCGCCGCCAACGGCATCGGCCAGACGCTGTGGTCCCTGGCCGCCTGCATGTGTACGTCGATGAGCCCGGTGTTCATCACTGTGGTCGGCCGGTGCATGGGCGCGGGCGATACCGACGCCGCCGCCTGGTATATGCGCAAGCTGACGCGGCTTTCACTGCTGCTCTCCAGCCTGTGGAACGCGCTGGTGCTGCTGCTGGTGCCCTGCATACTGCCGCTGTACGCCGTCACCGCTGAAACCCGGCACTACATCTGGGTCATCGTCATCATCCACAATGTGTTCGCCGCGCTGGTGCAGCCCTTCGCGATGCCGCTGTCCTCCGGGCTGCGCGCCGCCGGCGACGTGCAGTTCAGCCTGTGGTCGTCTCTGCTGTGCACCGTCGTGTTCCGCACGGCACTGTCCTTTGTTCTGGGGTTGTGGCTGAACATGGGCATCGTCGGCATCGCCTGGGCCATGGTGCTGGACTGGTGCCTGAAGGCGCTGCTGGACGTGCTGCGATTCCGAAGCGGGAAGTGGCGGAACAAGGCGGTCATATGAGCGCCCCGACAGGCGTCTGTGACGCTGCCGGGTCGTGCCTCTGGGATTGGTATACCGCGATTCGCCAAAACGGCGGGGGGGG